>JAJUHH010000005.1 GCA_029267975.1 Clostridiales bacterium | reverse complement strand
CCATTTTTGCGGGTTCTTCGGAATCCGCATTTTTGATTTTTTGCAAAAAAGGGGCTGTTTCTCCACTAATTAATCAATTAGTTTTGAAACAGCCCCTTCATTTTATCTGATATATGATTATACTGTCTAACTGCAAAGTATCAGCTCCACGTCCTTAGTTAAAATATCGGTATAGCTATACGAAACAACTCTCACCGGCATATTTTCTTTTTCCTGTATCTTGATTAGGAATATGCTTGGATAGGTTTCGGAGATAATCCCTTCTGTTACATCTACCTTATGTCTCCCCCGGTTGATACGAATTTTAACTCTCTTACCGGTTTGATTCATAACGGCATTGCGAACAGTGTTAACATCATTTTGCTTCATCATTATTTTCTCCTTACCAATGCTTCCTCCTGGCAGATCAGAGCAGCTTCCTCCTGATCCGATTCGTAAACATTATCCAAATAAATCTGTAACAAACTACATGCTTCGCATGCAGTATAGCACAAAAATAGGGAAATGTCAATAAATTTTCAGACAATTTGGGCGCATTGCAGGGAGTTGTATTTATAAATTTGCACATGAAAGGCAAAATTTTTTGGTAATTATTATGGAATAATTTCACATTATTCTTCTTTTATCGGTATTTATTTCTTAATAATGCACAAAAGGTCAGTAGTTTTTCCTTATAAAACCGTCAAATTACCATATTTGCAAGACCACTATATATTGTCATCAGTTTTTATATATCACCTAAATATTGTTACCTTTGTCTTTATTTGTAAGCAGCAGGTCATTCGAATACAATCCGCTCTTCCCGAAACTCTGTTTTAACAACAATATAAGGATAGGAGACACCCTGGGATACCACATCCTCCAGGGAAGGGCCGATGAGGGTAGTTTTAAAATAGATCGCATTACTGGTCAGGTATAAATCATCAACCGAGATACTGTAGCCTCCACTATCTTGCTTACCATAGCCAATCACGATATAGAGACTATCCTTATTGGTGTAGGAAAGCTTGAAGGGCTCCTCCTTCTTTTCATCAATAATTTCCTTCAATTCACCCGGTAAATCAGCATCCTCCACTACCGTAAAATCAAGATCTTTAATCTTCTTCACATCTGTATCCTCCTGTTTGCAGGCTGTTAACCCTACAACAGCTATGATAAAGGTAAGAAGCAGTGTGACCGTTCTGAACCTTTTCATCATGACCTCCATAGAATCATTTCTTATTTCATTTTATGACTCGTACAGCAAAATCATTCAAGGTTTGAACATGATATCTGCACTAGATGCTGACTTGCCTGCGGTATTCACTGGGCGTCATGTGATAGACCTCCTTAAAGGCCCGGTTAAAGGTTCTCTGACTTTCAAAGCCGGAATCAATACTGATCCTGGTCAGGGTATAACTGGTTGATTGGATCAGGGTCAGCGCATAATTTGCCCGGATATAATTCAGGTAGCGGTTAAAATTCGTATTCAGCTTGGTGGAAAAGATTCTGGAAAGGTAATATTTACTCACATTCAGGTGATTCGCAAGCTCCGTCAGAGTCAGCCTTTCCTGAAAATGCTCCGCAACATAATTGACGATCAGATGGGTCAGATCATAGTTCTCTATATCCTTGTTTCTGGTAAGCTCCACCATCGGCAATATTCTTGAGAGTATCAATAAGATCAAAGCACGACAGGCATTCAGGTCATATCCCTCCCGATATTCCTGTTCAAGCTGTGTCATAGCAAAGCTTACATTGCTATGAAGCTTTTCGGACCTGATAAAGGGCTTGGTAGGATAATAGCTGGTCATACGCTTAAAAAAATCCCCTGTCAGGTCCAGACTGCAGACTGCGATTATAATCTTACTTCCCTCTTCTCCTGACGCATAGCTATGAATGGTGTTGGGGAATACGATGGCAAAATCCCCCTCCTGAAGCAGCCTTGTCTCATTAAATATGGTTACCTCTGTTTTTCCGCTTACCACATAGAGCAGCTCCACCTGACTGTGCAAATGTGCAGGGAAGTGGAGGTCATAGGAATAAAATACTCTGAATTCTTCATTTTTACTTTCGTAGAAGGGTGTCATATCTCTTCCTCCAAAACAGCAATATTTGACCAGGTATAGATATGCGTTGTCCCGCATAAATACGATAAATTGCTATAATACAATTAGAAATGCCTGTGATAAGTCAAGCATATCATGAGATTAGCCTTTCGAAAAGCATTTTCGTAGGAAATCTTCTCCTGATCAGACGAGAGTGCTTCGCTTAGCAATTATCGGCCATGGCTGCTTCCTGACAAGGCAGAGGCTGTAAACTCTTTTTGTGCCCATAATCACAGGATTAATTATAATATTGCCTGCTCTGCAATGACAGCAAACAGGCGAAAAAAGAAAGGTAGGGTTTATATGAGTACGGAAAAGAAGGTATTAATCTTACAAGGTGGCTGGGATGGACATGAGCCCAAGCTCACCTCCAAACGCTTTGCAGGTCTTATGGAGAAGCACGGTTATACCTGCACGATCTCTGACACCTTGGATGTTCTTGCTGATGCAGAAATGCTGATGGGGCTGGACTTAGTGGTAGCCTGCTGGACCATGGACAAGATCAATAATGACTATGTGAAGAATCTGTCCAAAGCAGTCGGTTCCGGTGTCGGCCTTGCAGGCTGTCATGGGGGCATGTGCGATTCCTTTCGCGAAAATACCGAATGGCAGTTTATGACCGGAGGTCAGTGGGTCAGCCATCCGGGCGGAGACGGTGTTGAATACATGGTACATATCAATCATGGTTTCAGTCCTATCACGGAAGGCCTGGAGGACTTTAAGGTATGCAGCGAGCATTATTATCTGCATATCGATCCGGCGATTGAGGTGCTGGCAACTACCCGATTCCCCATTGTGAACTATTATCATATCTCCAACAAGCCCGTGGATATGCCTGTTGCCTGGACAAAATTCTGGGGTAACGGACGGGTATTCTACACTTCCCTGGGCCATCACGATGATGTATTTGATAAATCTCCTAACGCCCAGATTATCATGGAGCGAGGTCTCTTGTGGGCAGCCGAAGGAAAACGGTATGCCATAGAGCACGGACTTACTACGGAGCGCTTTGAGAATACGGCTAAAATGTATTAAATTATGCATTAAAAAGTTAAAAAATGAGCCATTAAATGCATGTAAGGAAAAATTAGAGTATTTAAGAAATCCTTAAAGGAGGAGTAAGGTATGAGCAAAGTGAAAGTTGCCATCATTGGCATCGGGGATATTAGCGGAATATATCTTGAAAATATAACAAAGGTTTTTAAGGAATTAGAACTTGTGGGAGTCTGCGATCTGATCAGAGAGCGTGCGAAAGCAGCACAGGAGAAATATCAGGTTAAGAAGCTATATGAGACAATGTATGACGCCTTTGCTGACCCGGAGGTAGACATCATTATTAATCTTACCCGACCCTATGAGCATTATGAGGTTACCAAGGCAGCCCTGCTGGCAGGGAAGCATGTCTATACCGAGAAACCCCTGGGTGCGAGCTTTGAGGAAGGAAAAGAGCTGGTAGCCCTGGCAGAAGAGAAAAAGCTTATGTTAGGGGGGGCACCTGATACCTTCCTGGGAGCAGGCATCCAGACCTGCCGTAAGCTAATTGATGACGGCTTTATCGGAGAGCCAATCGGTGCTGCTGCCTTTATGATCTGTCACGGGCATGAGACCTGGCATCCGGATCCTGCCTTTTATTATCAATACGGCGGCGGCCCTATGTTAGATATGGGACCCTACTATGTTACCGCCCTGGTGAATCTCATTGGCGGAGTATCCGGGGTTACCGGTGTGACCAAAACCAGCTTCCCTCAGAGAACCATCACCAGCCAGCCAAAGTGCGGTACCGTGGTGGATGTTGATGTTCCAACCTATATCACAGGTATTCTGCATTTTGATAACGGTGCGGTGGGAACCATCTTTACTACCTTTGATGTATACTATGATACACAGGCAAGGCTTGAGATCTATGGCAGCAAGGGTACTCTGATTGTTCCTGATCCAAACCACTTTGGTGGCCCCATAAAGCTGCTTCGTCCGGAGGATGGCAGCTATAAGGAGATGCCCTTACTCTTTGATTATAAGGAGAACTCCCGTGGTCTCGGTATTGCAGATATGGCTAAGGCCCTGCGCACAGGCAGAGACGCTCGTGCTAACCACAAGCAGATATATCATGTACTTGAGATCTTAACCAGCTTTGAAAAGAGCAGTAAGGAGAAGAAGTATATTCCCCTTGAGACTCATTTTGAGCGGGAGCAGCCTATGAAGAATAATATATTACATGGAATATTAGATTAAAAGACCTTTGAATTAAGCTTAAGACATAAGAGAAGATATTAGATAAGCTTAAAAGGAAGGGAGCAGAAACCTGTATGTGGGGGGATGTAGGTTCCTGTTCTCTTCCTTTTACACATTACTGTTTGCAACTGCTTCTTGCTCCCATGAAGCAATTTGCTAAAGATGTCTTTAAGCCTTATTTTTTACACTGGCAACCAGGGTATTGTTGCTAACATCGATTAAGATCGTATCCTCGGACTGTACCTGATCGCTTAGAATGAGCCTTGCACTTAAGGTCTCTACATTTTTCTGCAGATAGCGCTTCAGAGGTCTAGCCCCGTAAGCCGGATCATAGCTGCGTTCTACGATATAATCCTTTGCCCCTTCTGTGAGCTCTATGGCAATTTCCTTGTCTTTCAGCCGTTTATTCAGATCTGCAATCATAAGATCGATAATGGCATCGATATTTTCCTTGGTTAAGGGTTTAAAGAGAATGATCTCATCCAGGCGGTTTAAGAATTCCGGACGGAAGGAGGCTCTTAGTTCATTCATCACCAAAGCCTCACACTGGTCACTGATCTCACCGCTTTCATCAATACCCTCCAGGAGATAACGGGAACCGATATTGGAGGTCAGGATAATGATGGTATTCTTAAAGTCTACCGTCCTGCCCTGAGAGTCTGTGATCCGTCCATCATCCAGCACCTGCAGGAGAACATTGAATACATCCGGATGTGCCTTCTCTACCTCATCAAATAGGATGACGGCATAGGGCTTACGCCGGATGGCCTCTGTCAGCTGTCCTCCCTCCTCGTAGCCGATGTATCCGGGAGGAGCTCCGATGAGTCTGGCTACGGAATGCTTCTCCATGTATTCACTCATATCTATCCGGACAATATTATGCTCATTATCAAATAAGCTTTCTGCCAGGGCCTTGGCAAGCTCTGTCTTACCCACACCGGTAGGTCCCAGGAACAAGAAGGAACCGATGGGCTTGCCGGGATCCTTGATACCCGCCTTGGAACGCAGGATGGCATCAGACACCTTATCCACACCCTCATCCTGACCGATCACTCTCTTATGAAGCTCTGTGCTTAAATGAAGAGTCTTATTGCGTTCTCCCTCCGTCAGCTTGGTGATGGGTATTCCTGTCCAGCGGGATACAATTCTGGCGATCTCTTCTTCACTGACATTCTCATGCACCAACATTTCCTCTTCTGATTTCAGTCTCGCCTCCTCCTGTGCCAGTTGCTTCTGAAGCTCAGGAAGTCTGCCGTATTTGAGCTCAGCCGCCTTATTCAGGTTATAGCTGCGCTCTGCAACTTCAATCTCATTATTTAGCTCCTCAATCGCTTCCCTTAATTTATGAAGCTTCTCAATGCTTGCTTTTTCATTATCCCACTTTGCCTTCTGGGAGGTGAAGGAATCCCGAAGCTCAGCCAACTCCTTTTGCAGCTCCGCCAGGCGCTCCATACTAAGGCGGTCCCTCTCCTTCTTTAAGGCAGCCTCCTCGATCTCCATCTGCATAATCCTGCGCTGCAGATCGTCCAGCTCTGTAGGCATGGAATCAAGCTCTGTCTTAATCAGGGCGCAGGCTTCATCTACCAGGTCAATGGCCTTATCCGGCAGAAAGCGCTCGGAGATATAACGGTTAGAGAGGACCGCTGCACTAACCAGGGCAGCATCCGATATCTTCACCCCATGGAACACTTCATATCTTTCTTTGAGACCTCTGAGGATGGAAATGGTATCCTCCACTGTAGGTTCCTCCACCAGAACCGGCTGAAAGCGTCTCTCCAGTGCGGCATCCTTCTCCACATATTGCCGGTACTCGTTCAGGGTAGTAGCTCCGATACAGTGCAGCTCTCCTCTGGCCAGCATGGGCTTTAACATATTGCCTGCATCCATGGAGCCCTCCGTCTTACCGGCCCCAACGATGGTATGAAGCTCATCTATGAATAATATGATCTGGCCGTCACTGTTCTTTACATCCTCCAGTACAGCTTTTAAACGCTCTTCGAATTCACCCCGGTATTTGGCACCGGCAACCAAGGCTCCCATATCCAGGGCAAAGAGCTTCTTATCCTGTAAGGATTGGGGCACATCGCCGCGAACAATCCTCTGTGCCAGTCCTTCCACCACAGCAGTCTTACCCACACCGGGTTCACCGATTAGCACCGGATTATTCTTGGTTTTTCTGGACAGAATCCGGATTACATTTCTGATTTCAGCGTCACGGCCGATCACCGGATCCAGCTTCTGTTTTTTGGCTCTCTCTACCAGATCATAGCCGTACTTCTCCAAGGTATCATAAGTAGCCTCAGGATTATCATTCACCACCTTCTGGTTGCCTCTTACTGACTGCAGAGCCCTTAAGAAATCCTCCCGGTTAATCCGGAACTGATTGAACAGCTCCCTAACCTCACGGCTTGGCTGCTTTAGCATACTCAGGAATAAATGCTCCACCGATACATAGGAGTCCCCCATCTGCTTGGCTTCATTTTCGGCATAGATTAAGACCTTATTCAGGTCATTCCCAATATAAATTTGCCCGCCGGACACCTTGGGTCGTTTATTTAATAAGCCCTGTACCTGGGCAAGAAATACCTCCGTATTAATGTCCATCTTCTCCAAAAGCTTCTTAATCAGACTATCCTCCAGTTGGAGTAAGCTATACAGCAAATGCTCCACTGCTATTTCCTGATGCCCGTATTCATAGGCCAGCTTCTCGCACTCCTCCACTGCCTGCAAGGACTTTTGTGTGAATTTGCTGATGTTCATCTTAACATCTCCTTTTGCTGAATGTTCATCATATATATTTGTTTTATTTGACTTGTTTGTTCTATATCAACTATAACATATATATTATAATGATGCAACTATTATTTTAACAATCTTTAAATTCACCTGGAGCACACCCTGCAATTATAGTTTATGCAGTCTTCCCGAACGATTATTTATCTGCCATTCATTCACTTTTTCTTGCCAAACAAAGGCAAAGCTACTAAAATGATAACTAAGATTAGACCCTATTTGAAAGTAAATATTCCAAAAGCGGATAAGGAGAGGGTACCTTAATTGAGTTTAGGAAAGGTGTGTACTTGATATGGAGATTAAATTAATCAAAGAAAATAAGAAGGCTTTT
Organism: Clostridiales bacterium; assembly: GCA_029267975.1. Lineage (GTDB taxonomy): Bacteria > Bacillota > Clostridia > Lachnospirales > Lachnospiraceae > Mobilitalea. Next base: position 15,225 of record JAJUHH010000005.1, on the reverse strand, counting down.
CTTGATTTGCTCCTTCTGGCCGATGAGCAGGAAAGTATGATCGATCAATATCTGGAACGCGGGGATTTATTTGCCCTGTATGATGATGATCTTCGTAGCCTGTGCGTAGTCACCGACGAAGGGAACGGCGTATATGAACTGCAGAATCTGGCAACCTATGAGAAATATCAGAGGCAGGGGTACGCATCCGCTCTAATCCGATACATTTGCGAATACTATAAAGGCAAATGCCACACTCTTATGGTGGGCACCGGAGACAGTCCCCTCACGGTACCTTTTTATGAGCACTGTGGCTTTACCTACTCCCATCGGATCAAGGATTATATTCTGACTCACTACGATAAACCAATCTTTGAAAATGGAGTTCAGCTAAAGGATAAGGTCTATTTATCCATGAAGCTGTCTTGAGATAATGTTTCACCTAAATTGCAGGCTGATACCTAAGGAAAGGAAGAAGTATGGCAGACAAAAAGAAAAAACCCGCGAAAAAAGCAGCCCCTGTGCATAAGGCAGTTAAAAATTATATTGATTTATTTTATATGACCCCTCAGCAAGTATCAGCAAAAGAGCTTGCAGATACCCTGAAAGAGTATGAAACTATTACGGTTGAGCTATGGCCGGAGATGAATGTATTGGAGCTGGTACTGCCAAATGAGAATTCCATTGATTTTGAGCCGGTTCCGGTAAGCTTTGCAGATGCATCCGACGCTGCCTTCGTAAAGAACAGAAATATTCAAACCATCTTTGCAATTAACTTATATGAGGATGATCTTACCGCCGCAACACCTCTCTTTGAACAGCTGGTGGCAAAGCACTCTGGCTTTGTTTGTGCGGACAGTGAGGATTTTACCCCCGTTTATGCCGGCTCTTCTAAGAAGTAAGGTATTCCCGTGTTATCCGGAAAAGATCCATTCTTACCAAAAGGAGTTTTACCTATATGCAAAAGAAAACAGCAGCCCTCAAGGCTGCTTTTCCACTAACCATACCGGTTATGACCGGCTATATTGTACTTGGAGCCGCCTACGGCATTCTGATGAACAGCAAGGGCTTTCCTATGATCTGGAGTATCCTTGCCAGTGTATTTGTCTATGCCGGTTCCATGCAGTTTGTCACCGTGGCACTCCTGGCTTCAGGCTTTGATTCCCTGGGTGCCTTTATGATGACCATAGCAGTGAATGCAAGGCATATCTTTTATGGTATTTCCATGCTGCATCACTACCATGGAATGGGCAGGTTAAAGCCTTACCTGATCTTTTCTCTGACAGATGAAAGCTTCTCCATTCTTTGCTCTGCCAAGGTACCGGATCAGGTGGAAGCTAAATGGTTCTATTTCTTTATCTCCTTCCTGGATCAGGTCTACTGGATGGCCGGAACTATCCTGGGCGCTATTCTTGGTAGTGTACTGAATATAGATACCAGAGGAATCGACTTTGTACTTACCGCCCTGTTTGTGGTTATCCTGGTAAACCAATGGCAGGCTGCAAAAAATCATCTGCCAGCCTTAATCGGTATCTTCAGCGCCATCCTCTGCCGCCTGATCTTCGGTGCGTCTGATTTTATCATACCTGCCATGGTCTTGATTCTTCTTCTGGTGACCGCTTTGAAAAAGCCAATGGAAAGGAAGGAACTCCTATGAACTATACCACAGCTCAGCTGATCATTTTCTTTGCCATCGTAGCGCTTGGCACCTTTTTAACCAGAGCCCTTCCCTTTCTGCTTTTCCCTGAGAATAAGCCCATACCAAAATACATGAAATATCTTGCTGACATTTTGCCCTATACCATCATCGGTATGCTGGTGGTCTACTGCCTGAAGGATATTTCCTTTCTTAAGGCACCCTACGCTATTCCGGAAGCAATCAGCATCGTGGTAATCATCCTGCTTCATGTATGGAAAAAGAACACCCTGCTCAGCATCGGAGTGGGTGCTCTTCTTTATATGTTCCTTATTCAGACTATATGATCTCTGTTATAAACAGCTTACGGTTCTTGGACAGGTCCACATACTCTGTGGCACTAAGCTTTATGACCGGTCTGGAAAGTGAAAGCTTATTGATCATAATTACTTCACCTTCCCGTCCGTCATTTAAGCGAACGATATTATGCAGATAGGATTCTACGACATGCTCCAGGAAAATCAGCAAATAGCCAGGATCGAACTTTAAGAAGCCATCCTTCTCAAATTCTTCAACTACACGGAAGGGGCAAATCCTATTACGATAATTGCGGTCTGAGGTCATTGCATCATAAACATCAGCAATAGCTACTATTTTGGCAAAGTCCGCAATTTGATCCCCTTTCAGACCTTGGGGATAACCGCTTCCGTCACATCTTTCATGGTGCATCCAGGCTGCATTCAGGATTCTGCTGTCCAGTTTATGAGCTTTCAGAGCCTCATAGCCCCTGGTGGAATGTGTCTTGATAATTTCGAATTCAGCCGGGGTCAGCTTGCCAGCTTTTGAGATGATCTCTTTGGGAATCAACAGCTTGCCGATATCATGCAGCAGACCGCACAGGGTAAGGACACGGGTGTCCTCCTCGGATAGCTTCAGCCAGCCTGCAAATACGTTACAGATCAGGGACACATTTAAGCTATGTACATAGGTCATATCATCATAATTTCTGATACCGTGGAGCATCTCCAGGATATGGGCTCCGTTACGTCCTTCCGACAGGATCTGATTTGTTTCTGACAGCAAGGCATCAATATTAAAAGGAGTTGAATTCTCCAAAACCTCTTTAAAATTATTCTCAACATTCTGTACCGAACCCACATAAGTACGGTTAAATTTCTTAAATTCAGGAGTATTGCGAAGCATCTCAATATAGGATACCTCTTCTACGACACTAGCCTCTGTAGTTTGCTTAGCAATTACCAATCCATAAATATTATAAAACCGAAGTCTTGTTATCATCCAGTCATCCAGTACAGTGCCCTTGGGTATGATTAATTGGTTATTGGCTGTATAGATATCCGCTGCTACGGTCATACCCGCTTCCGCCTGATCTGTTCGTATCCTGATTGATTCCATGGTACTCCACCTACCCTTTCCTACGCATCTTAGTAAATTATACTAATAACCATCTACAAATACAAGTATAACATTGTTGATTATAATGATTTACAGACCAATTTCCCATATATTTACTTATCAATATTGATCCGTGTTAGCTGCGTAATCACCTCATATACCTCTGCTACGGTTTCAGCTATCAAGTCTGCTCCCGCAGTCATCAGCTCCTCCCTGTCACCGAAGCCGTACAATACACCTACGGACCGAATACCCACCTGCTTCGCACCTTCAATGTCGTGCCTTCTATCCCCAACCATGATGACCTGAGCATAATCCCTGATCCCATTTTTATCAAGAGCATATTGGATCACATCCGCTTTAGCTGAGCGGCTGCCATCCAAGGTGGCACCGCAAATATCATTAAAATATTGCTCCAGCTGAAAGTGCTCCAGTATTTTGCGTGCGAAGATCTCCGGTTTACTGCTTGCAACAATCAGCTTTTTCCCACTTGCCGTTAGCCTTTGAAGTAGCGCCTCCATCCCGTCATACACTTTATTTTCTTAGATTCCGGTCACGGAAAAGTACTCCCGGTATTTCTCAACCAACTCCCCGGCCTCCGTCTCATTGAAGTTGTAAAATTCCATGAAGGATTCCTTGAGGGGTGGACCGATGTGCTTACTCAGGCTGTCCAGATCCTTAATATTCACTCCCTTTGATCGCAGTGCATATTGTACTGATTTTGTAATTCCAACTTTCGGATCTGTAATCGTACCATCCAGATCCATCAGAATGTATTCTGTCATTACATCTTCCCTTCTGCCGGCTGTCTCATACCGATCTATCTTTTACTTACATATCATCAGTTCGCATGGCTTCTAATTGCTACCACCTGGGGTGGATTGCAGGACATGCCTTTCCTTTGATTGCCGCCCGAAACTCCACAAAGCAGCCGCAAATCCTGCAGATCCCCTCATTGAGGTTTTCACAATCCCTGCATTGGGATAATCGTTCCTGATAAAGGGCTTCCTCCGTCTTTGTGCTTTCATCAAGACCATTTAAATAAATTCTCATATGCTCCAGATATTCCTCCGGTGCAATATCACTGAGAAGGCACCTTTTACATACTCGCTGCTTATTTTGTTCCATCTGCATTTGGCTTCCTGACCTGCTTAATATTTTTTTCAACCTGCTTTCTCGGCAGCATAACCTGATGCCCACATCCCAGGCATTTCAGACGAAAATCCATGCCGACCCGAAGAATTTCCCATTCAAAGCTTCCGCAAGGATGCTGCTTCTTCAGTTTAATAATTTCGCCGACATTCAAATCCATACTGATCTCCTCCTTAACATATATCTGCCTGTGAATTCCTTCACTTTATTTTTAAGCATAAGCAGAGTTTCCAATCCTATAGATACATGATAGCAAATAAGATCGGGATAAGCAATCACAGGATCCGAACAGGTTCCTAAAAAATAAAATATTTTTAACTTGCATTTCCAGTCGATGTGTTGTAGTATGTAATTACATTACACGTGGTATTGAATACTACATAACGCATATTTAATAATACATCATATATTTTTTGACCACAAAATGTTCATACTTTACATGAAACAAAATGATTTATTGTAGCAGCATGAACAGCAAGGAGGATTTTTATGACAGTAAAAAATGTAAAAGTTAAGGATCCGGGTAGTGCCATTACCCATCTGATTGGTACATTAATGGCGCTGTTTGCAGCGACTCCGCTGCTCATTAAGGCTGCCAGACAACCTTCCGGTATCCATCTGATTTCTCTAGGGGTTTTTATCCTAAGTATGATTTTATTATATACTGCCAGTACAGTATATCATACCTTCGGCCAAAGCATTAAGGTTCATCGACGTTTAAAAAAATTTGATCATATGGCTATTTATATCCTGATTGCCGGCACTTATACCCCAATTTGCCTGATTGCTCTAGGCGGATCTATTGGAATTACCATGTTGATCTTAATCTGGAGTCTGGCTGTCATCGGAATTATTGTTACCGGCTTCTGGGTTCACTGCCCCAAATGGTTCTCCTCTGTGGTATATATTGCCATGGGCTGGACCTGTGTCATTGCTTTTACCCAGCTCATTAATTCCTTACCTGGCGCAGCCTTTCAATGGCTTCTTGCCGGCGGTATTATCTATACCCTGGGCGGAATCATTTATGCTCTGAAGCTTCCTCTGTTTAATAACCGCCATAAGAATTTCGGAACACATGAGATTTTCCATCTGTTTGTAATGGGCGGCAGCATTTGCCACTTCATTCTTATGTACAACTATATCGCAGTAATGCCATAGAATATCCCTCACTCCTATCACAAACCCCAATTGTAAACAAAGAGGCTGTTGATCAGCTTTCCCACCATTTCCTGATCCCATTGACAGGTCAGGCAGGAAGCTTTATCAACAGCCTTTTGTCATATCTATGTTAAGCAACCGAATTATCTGGTAAAGTTTCAGGACAGCTTCAATTTGCACTCATATTAAGAGGAAAAGGGATTCGGCTGCGAATTCTCAAAGATATGTATCAGTTTCATCCCTGACTGCCCCAATCATCTACCGATCTTAATGTCTCTTCGGACCAATCCATTCCTTCGTTAATTCAAGATCCGCCATTCTTCTGTTCCAGAGTATAACCTTCTTTTGCTACCCATTTGTCATCAATACATTATACTCCTGAAAAGTCGTACTTGTGACTGAATATTTACAGCATAGAGTATTGCCAGATATCGTTAAGTCTTTACTTTACACTCAGAAATATACGGAGATATTTCCTATAAAGATAACAAAAATAATGAGGGGTTTTAGGAATACCCCTCATTGATATCATATCAGCCGCTGATTCCAGCAAATATAGCCGTTGCATTACAACAGCTTTACTTTATTTTAAGCTTTCACTTATTTCATTATAATCTCTTTAACAGTTCTTCCCTCTGTGCCTCAAATCCCGGCTTTCCAAGCAGGGCAAACATGTTCTTCTTATAGCTTTCTACGCCCGGCTGATCAAAGGGATTAACCCCAAGCAGGTATCCGCTGACACCACATGCAAACTCAAAGAAATAGAAGAGCTGTCCAAGATAGAACTCATTTTGCTCGGGAAGGTTAACACAAAGGTTAGGTACATTACCATCTGTATGAGCAAGTAAGGTTCCCTTCATGGCGCTTTTATTTACAAAATCCACACTCTTGCCTGCAAGGTAGTTGAGGCCGTCAAGGTCAACCTCTTCTTCCTCCAGGTAGATTTCTGTCTTTGATTTCTCAACATTGATCACTGTCTCGAACAGGGTCCTCTGACCATCCTGAATAAACTGACCCATGGAATGAAGGTCTGTTGTAAAATCTACGGATGCAGGGAAGATACCCTTCTGATCCTTACCTTCACTCTCACCGTACAGCTGTTTCCACCATTCGGATACAAAGTGAAGAGAAGGCTCATAGTTAACCAGTATTTCTATCCCCTTACCTTTACGAAGCAGGATATTACGAACTGCTGCATACTTCAGGGAGTCATTTTCTTCATAGGGGTTGTTCAGGCAGTAATCTCTCATACTTGCCGCACCCTCCATGAGCTTGCTGATATCTGCACCGCTGACAGCAATAGGAAGAAGACCTACAGCTGTAAGAACGGAGAAGCGTCCGCCAACATCATCCGGAACAACAAAGCTTTCGTAGCCTTCCTCTGTGGCCAGATTTTTCAAAGCACCTCTTGCCTTATCCGTAGTAGCATAAATCCTCTTGGCAGCTTCCTCTTTTCCGTACTTCTCATTTAATAACTTCTTGAATACACGGAAAGCGATGGCCGGCTCAGTGGTTGTACCGGATTTACTGATAATATTGATGGAGAAGTCTCTGTCTCCGATCACTTCGATCAGATGGTTCATATAAGTGCTGCTGATATTATTGCCGCAGAAATAAATCTCCGGAGTCTTTCTGATCTCTTTGGATACCGAATTATAAAAGCTGTGTCTCAGGAATTCGATCGCTGCTCTTGCTCCAAGGTAGGAACCTCCGATACCGATTACCAGGAGAACCTCGGAATCCTTCTGAATTTTGGCAGCTGCCTTCTGAATACGAGCAAATTCCTCCTTATCGTAATCCACAGGAAGATCAATCCATCCAAGAAAATCATTACCGGCTCCGGTCTTGTTCACAAGCTGGTTTCTCGCTGCCATCGTAGCATCCTTCATCATATCTATTTCAGACGCTGCAATAAATTTCTTCGCAACGGAATAATCAAAGGTAACTTTGTTTGCCATGATATTACATCCTTTCGTTTTTTCTTATATTCTAACAAAGTCCCTGTTATTATTCAATAATTTTCTGGAAGGGTATTTATAAGCCTCCATTATTACAATTGCTGTTCACACCCTGGACAGACTTGATGCTCCAGGCAAAGATTCCTTCGGCTGGAGCATCAAGTCCATCCGGAGTCCGGACATCATTACACAACGTCCTAGGAGAAGAACTCCTTTAATACATCTTCGATCAGCTTCTCTTCCTCTGTTGCCTGAACTTTTGACTTTGCGGCCTTAACCGGCTTCACCTCTGCTGTACTTTCTGCAGCTTGTACCTGCGGGGCTGCGGGCGACGGATTGATGCTGGCTGCGATTTCATCCAGCCCCTTGAGAACCTTCTGCATATCCGTTCTATTCTCGTTGGACTTTAATTCTTCCTCAAGACTATGTAATAATTTTTCCTTATCCGGTTCTCTTTTTTGATTTTCTGCCTGTCTCTCTAAAGATTTTCTCTTTAATTCGGCACGTCTTGCTTCAAGCGCCTGGCGCTCCTCTTCAAGTCTCTGGAGCTCTTCCTCACGACGTTTTGCTGCCAGCTGTCTGCGCTCCTCCAGCCGCCGCCTTTCTTCCTCTCTCCTGGCCTCTTCCAGCCTTCTTTGTTCCTCTTCTCTTCTCTGGGCCTGAAGTCTTCTCTCTTCTTCCTTCTTTCTCCTTGCTTCCCTTCTGCGGTTGAGCTCTTCCTTAGGATCCTCTTTGGTGGTTACCACCTGGCGGTTTGCTTCCGCAACCTGTACCAATTCCTTGCGTGCCTGCTCCAGCAACTCGGGATGATTTGCTTCCTGTTCTAATCTCACCTTACAAAAATTCTCAAGATAATCCAGAAGATTTAACTGAAGCACCTTTTTCTTGGCGGTCAGGTTCATACTTTTATCCACAAAGATTAATAGAGCACAGGATGAGATACCCACAGCACCGGTCATGAGAATGAGGTCTTGTCCACAGTCATAAATAACGCCGAAAACCGCCGCCACAGGGACAATCAGCAGATTGAGGAAAAGAACTTGTCCACATAAGTTATCCCAGGTGGATAATAAAAGTCCACAGAAACGATACCTTAATACATTCTTATCCACAAAAGTATCCACATTATTCACACCGATCTTCAACTTATAGCAGGCTTCAAATTTCATTTTCATGTGCTTGATCATTTTATTCTTTGTAGTACCGGGATTATCAGATTCCTTTACCAGATGCTTGTACACCAGGTTAACAATCAGACGAACCAGGAAGCCCAGTCCAAAAAGTCCCGCATAGACATACAATAGGATGTCTCTTTCATATAAGTATTTGACCATAAAAATCCCCTCTCTTTTCCATAAATTTACATTTATTATAGCTTACAAGCGCTACTTTGAAAAGAGAGGGATGAAAAAATCGATTGACATCAACATCTGTCAGTCTACAAAACCTTATTTATTTTATAAAATTCCCAGTAAAAACGACAGGATTAATTCTTTTTCACCAAGTCCGGCATATTAAAGAAGGCATCCAGATTATCATCCGAAACTTCAACCGTATAGCTCATGGTTTGATATCCTTCCTTGATAAAGGTAAGGACATGGGTACCGATCAGCTTTGTAAAGTCAACCGGTGATGTACCCATATATTCTCCATTGAGATAAACCGAAGCACCCTTTGGATTTTGGATATAGATACGGTGGTCCGCATCCTCCTCAAAATCATCGTTAGAAATATTGTCTGAATCTGAGTCCTCCTCCTCAGAAAGTGAGCTGTTATCACTGCTGCCATTATTATTACTACTGCTGCCGCTATTGGGCGTGGAGGAATCAGTACCTGAAGTATCCGTCTCAGTCACATCTACTTCGTCCTCACTGCTTTCTTCTGGAAGCGTAATCTTTAAGGTCTTTCCCGCAGTATCTACTGTCAGGCTTCCTTCATAGGTGGTATAACCTCCCAGAGATACTACAATATCATGCTTACCATAGGTAAGCTCCAGTGGATTGGCGTAAGAAGCCAATTTACCGTCTACAAATAAATCTGCACCAAAGGGCGTAATCTGGAAGGTAACCCGACCTACCTTGGATGCGTCCGGTCCCAAATCCTTTAAGGAAACAACCGTTTCCTTATTGCGATTGACTGTAATATTCTTGGTAGCTGTATAACGAGCATTTTCTACCGTCAGATTAAAGCTGCCTTCTCTTACGGTAAGGATCATATCCTTAGCGATCTGCTGGATTGCTTCATATCCTATGGTAATAAAGTCTCCCAGAAAGGCTTCGTAATCGATAAGCTTTACCGTTCCATGTCCTCTGGTCACCGTAATGGACCAGATTGTTTCCTCATAACCCCGAACCGTCAATTCGTCCTGCTCGGCCAGATGGTCTACCGAGACAAATTCCTTCCCATCCAGTATCTTAAGATTATCGGTAAATTTATATTTCTGACTGCCAATCTTCATGATCTTACTGCCACGGTCAATGGACAGATTACTGACACCCACATACTCCCATGCTCTGGTGGATATCTTAAGCCCAGTCAGTCTGGTCTCACTCCTGGGAAATTGTCCTTCCAGCATTGTACCAAGCTCAAGCTGATCGGCTACCATCTGTTGGCCGTATTTATCGGTGATGCTTGTTGCACCGGTATAGCGAAAGATTGTGGATACCTGATTCTCTACATCATAAAGCGTTACTTCCTTAGCCTGTGTATCAATCGCTGTCAGGATCCCCAGAATCTCCTGCTGATCCTGGACAGCTGCTACTTCCTCCTGTTTTACTTCACTTGAGGGTCTTCTGGTGACATTTCCGGTGCTTTTTGCTTCTCCCTTGAAGGTAAACATCGTCACCAACAAAACGGCAGACAGAAAACCCAGCCCCAAAAGTAAGCTGACAATCGGCCTGCCGCTGATCCCTATCCCTGTTCCTGATCCTTCTCCGGAGTAGCTCCCTGCTTTCACCATCTTACGTTTATTCGGTTTTAAATCATCAATACTTTTATAATCCATCTTAAGTTTCCTCACCATTCATCAGGGATAAGAAAGCTTTTTAAGGCTTCCTTCCCAGACTGTCGTACCTAAGCTACTTTATTCCTATATGTATTATAGCTTACCTTACTCTGCCTTGCAACTCATTCAAGGGAGGTCTTATCTACCATTTTAGTTAAAGAATGCTTTCTAATTTGCGAAGGAACATCTCCTTCTTCTCATTCTGCTCCCCGATAATATTAAGCTTCTGCGTATTTCTCCCTGATACCCAAGACTTCTTACTGTTATAATAAAAATTAGTGATCTTCCAGAATTTTTCAGGGTAGAGCAACAGCAGATACAGCACCTCCATCTCCTCCCTGGAGATACCCTTCACCTGATGATAAGCTTCAATAATATTACTTCCGTATAGGATATCCCAGTCATTCTTCTCCATGACCTTACGGATAAACTGATATAAATCAAATATCTGAAGCCCGATATAAGACTTCTCGAAATTGGTAGTTGCAATGGTGCTGCCCGGATTACCAAATTCAGCCACTGACAGGGGCTGTTTATTAATCCATCCCGGTGGTACATAGGTCTTTGTCATAGCATCGACCTTGCTTTTTAGCATAATAATATTATGATAGGTGTAATTTCCATGGCATACGCTGCGATTATGAATAGCCTCCTGCATGAGTCGCCGATAGGAGGAACCAGCCAGACGCTCTGCTGCCTGTAAGCCTTGCTCATAAAAGGCTTCATAGTAATTTAAATAAGACAGCTCAAACTCATTCTTCTGTCTCTTCTCCCGAATATAAGCCTTTACTCTTTTTAATTCACGATTTCTCTTATCAAAGGTCTCCATGAGATCCGGTGCGATATTATGTTCTAATTGCTCCTTAGAAAAATCAACATCCTGCATGATCCTATGTAATCTTGCCAAATTAGCGGCAGCGGCCTCGATTTGGGACAGCTCCTTTAAATTGCACTCCTCGCCCCAAAACCAGTTCTTCATAATATACTGACATCCTGCCCCATCCTCTGAAATAATATCGTCCTCAATGGTCTTTACAAACAAGTCCGTATTCAGGTAGCCGTGAAGGAGCAGATGTTCTTTCACCTTATGCTCAAACAATGCCCGGTTTCTGGAGCCTTCAAAGCATTTGTAGAGCTTCAGGCCGCAGTCTGTTTCCAACAAAAACGCGCCTCTTGCCCTGTATATGTTGTAAATCTTCAGACGATATCTTTTTAATGCTTCCTGACTTCTATCCTCCACAGCCAATCCTCCTCATATCCTTCATTATGCCACAGGTGTTCCAAGTACGCCTTCACCCGAGAGTGTGGGCAAACCCGTCTTACTAATATTATGATATGAAATTCCAATTCATGTATAATTATCGCATATGACATATAATTAATAATACCCCGGCAGAATTCTGAGCTATCTTCAGGCCGACTGACAGCCTTACATGATCTTCTCATAATTCTTCCAGGGTATATAAAATCTTCTCAGGTCTTTTCTATTATGGTTTTTGCCATGGCAAGAAGGATCTCCTTGCTGTTGAGCTCCGGTTTCTCCAAAACTTCCTCCAGCAAATGCTTTAAAAGGTCGCCAATTGCCTTGCCTGGTTTTAATCCAATACCGATCAAATCCCTGCCATTTACATTCAATTCCTTTAGGCTTACGCATTCTCCGGCTGTAAGAATCTCCTGATATAAGCGTCTTGCTTCCTGCAGTCGCTCATATTTCTCCTGAGTATGCTCCGGATTTTTGGCTGAGGTATCCGCACGATTTACTTCAAAGAGCAGTTCCATATAATCTTTGCCAATCTTGCAAGCCGCTTTTCGCATTCCGGCAGGGGTTAGAACAAAGCGGTAATCATGCCAACGGATTAGGTGAACCACTGCATCCAAAGTATCATTATCAAATTTTAATCTTCTGAGAATATGCTTTGCAGTTACGGCACCCTTCTCCTGATGTCCGTAGAAATGGCTCTGACCGTCCTTGCCTATACTATGGGTACCCGGCTTTTCTATGTCATGGAGCAGCATAGTCCAGCGAAGAATGGTTCTTTCTCTTGTACTATAGCGGCCTTCCGACAGCCTTCCGGCAACCTCCTCTACCGCACGGATGGTATGCTCCCCGACGCTGTAAATATGATGAATATTCTTCTGCTGCGTTACCATCATGGCATCGAACTCCGGGAGTACAACCTTTGTAATACCAAGCTCATAAAGCAGACGGAGCCGATCCGGATGATCCGACAGCAGCAGCTTTGTCAGCTCTGCACGGATGCGCTCCGCACTGATATTGTTCAGATTCTCAGCCCGATCACGAATAGCCAGCAAGGTTTGCTCCTCAATCCCAAAGCCAAGCTGAGCGGAAAAACGCACTGCCCGTAGAATGCGAAGGGCATCCTCATTAAAGCGCTCCTCAGCACTTCCGACACAGCGGATCAAACCCTTCTTCAAGTCCTCCATCCCACCAAAAAGATCGATAAAGCCTTCCTTCTCATTATAGGCCATGGCATTGATGGTAAAATCCCTGCGCTTTAAATCCTCCGTCAGACTGGAGGTAAAGGAAACCTCCTTGGGATGACGGTTATCCTCATATTCCCCATCCAATCGATAGGTGGTTACTTCAAAATGCTCCGAGTCCATCAGAACAGTTACCGTCCCGTGCTCTATACCGGTATCCACCGTTCTGCGAAATAGCTTCTTCACTTCAAGGGGTGTGGCCGAAGTGGTGATATCCCAATCCTCCGGCTCCCTTCCAAGCAACATATCACGGACACAGCCACCTACAGCATAGGCCTCATACCCATGCCGGATTAATTCTTCAATAATTGCATTTACCTTATCTGGGATTGAAAATTTCATGGCCGGCCTCCGTTCCTAAAGTCTATACCGATTATAGCAAAGCATGCTTCTTATTTCAAGGACATGCCCTCATTCATTCTTAAGTTGATTTTATTCATATCTGGGTTATAATTGACCTATACTAAAAGTACAAAAGATTTTTATGATATTAAAGATCTTATAGATACCAATAATTTTGTTGTTCGAAATACTTGGAGGAAAACATGACCATACATTCAAACCATACCGAGCCTTTGCTGACCGAATATGAGAATCCGATTATCCCCGGCTTTCACCCTGATCCCAGTGTGTGCAGAGTCGGAGAGGATTATTATCTGGTATGCAGCTCTTTTGAATATTTTCCCGGAATTCCTGTCTTTCATAGCAGGGACCTGATCCACTGGGAGCAGATCGGACATTGCATTACAAGAAACAGTCAACTTAAGCTAGAAAAGGGGCATCCCAACTGTACGGGTATCTTCGCTCCTACCATCCGCTATCACAATGGGATCTTCTATGTGATCACCACCAATGTCTCAGGCCCGGAGGATGGCAATTTCTTTGTCTGGACCAAGGATCCCTATGGGGAATGGTCGGATCCGATCAAGGTTGACCTTCCCGGCATTGACCCCTCCCTCTTCTTCGATGAGGATGGCAGATGCTATTATACCGGCTGCCACGGCAATATATTTTTATGCGAAATTGATATTACTAACGGCAAATGTCTGGGAGATAGAAAAGAAATCTGGACCGGAACCGGAGGCGCTTATCCGGAGGGACCTCACCTATATAAGATAAATGGCTGCTACTATCTTCAGATATCAGAGGGTGGTACGGAACTATGCCATATGATAACCATTGCAAGAAGCAAAACCATTGAAGGCCCCTATGAGTCCTGCAGCAGAAATCCTGTGCTCACCACCCGCAGCCTGGCACTCCCTGTCAAGGCAGTGGGTCATGCAGACCTGATCCAGGCTCATAATGGCAGCTGGTGGGCGGTCTGCCTTGGAATTCGTCCCATCTCCTACCCTTACCGTCATAATCTGGGCCGGGAAACCTTTCTGTGTCCGGTAACCTGGGATGAGGATGGCTGGCCGGTCTATGGTAATGACGGTACCCTGGATTTAAAGATGAAGGCTGCTTGCCTGCCGGAGTATTCTGTTCCCCAGCCCAAAGACAGAGACGATTTTGACTGCGAGAAGCTGGATCTGTGCTGGAACTTTATCTATAATCCCATACCGGAGCTCTGGTCATTGACCGATCATCCCGGATTCCTTACTCTGTATGGAAATGAACACTCCCTTCACGAAGCAGAGCAGCTAGCCTGGGTCGGCAGACGGCAGGAGCATATTGAATGTAAGGTCAGAACACTTCTTTCCTTTTTCCCTGTGTTAGACGGGGAAGAGGCCGGTTTGACTGTCTACATGAACCACCTGCACCATTATGAAATAGCATTAACAAGGATGGAGGGGATCGGCTGCCTGATTGTGCGCCGTAGGATTGGCAGCCTGTGGCGTATTGAGAATATCATCCCCTATGAAGCGGAATCAGTGTATCTGGAACTCAGGGCCGATGCTGAGAATTATTCTTTCTTCTATTCCTTGGACGGCGAAGAATATTATAAGGCCGGGCAAGGTGAGGTACAATACCTGACCACAGAGGTGGGAGGCAGATTTACAGGTAATTATTTTGGCCTGTATGCCTCAGGCAATGGCAGGGCCTGCACTACCCCCGCCCGATTTGACTGGTTCCAAGTAAAGAATTCATAGGAAAGGTTAATATCCTGTTGCGGAACTTGTGAGAATATCATTCTCATAATATAAAGGTGGAGGTGTTTTGTCATGGCTTTATTCTCTGTAGTTGCAATTGTCCCAATCTTAGCTACTATTGTTTTATATGTTTTGGCCATCTATGCTTTATACCTGGCGATTATTGCTCTGCGTATTTACATTAACAAGCATCGTATGTAGGGCATAGACTGATTTCGATCCATTCTGCTTGCTCCACAAAAAAAGGATTGCTGCAAGGCCCCTTCCAAATTGGCCAAGCCCCTGCAGCAATCCTCTTTTATAATTACTCTTTTATAATTACTCTTTTAT
>JAJUHH010000004.1 GCA_029267975.1 Clostridiales bacterium | reverse complement strand
TAATATACTTAAATATTATTGTATTGTTTTCCATCTAACAATACCAAAAGTTGTTTAGTATATTATCAAAGTTGCTTTTTTTAAATTGGGAATATATAATGGATATATACAATTGTTCATAAATAGCCATAACAGGACTAAAAAATACTATTTTGAGAAGGTTCTAAGAAGAATGTTAAGATTTGATAATTACATGTATTCAACAAATAATTTTATTATATTTACGCCCAAAGAAAATAATTTCCCCTTTTACATGGTTACCTCAGGCTACGTTGTGGCCAGAGAGGGTTTTTTTACTGAGCGTACGGAGCGCAATGATTACTATTTGATTTTTACCCTCTCCGGATCCGGCAAGATGACATGGCATAATGAAACGGTTGATTTACTGCCCTATAGTGCATGCCTGATTTATTGCATGGACTATCATCATTATTGGACCACATCAAAAGATGAACCCTGGATCCATTATTATCTTCATTTTAACGGACCAGGGATTCAGGCATATCAACCATTTTTACTTGATAAACTTCATGTTTTTTATCCTGCTAATACCGATGCTTTTATCGAAGGGTTTGAGTTGGTACAAAAGAACGAGCTTAGAAATGACCCCCTTTCTAATTCGAAGGCCAGCCTTATCATATCTAATTTTTTAAATGAGCTGATGTGCTCAAAATATGATCTCACCAGCCGTAAGATTTCAAAAATGCATTCTGTATTAATTCCAGCCTTTGACCTAATTAAGCATCATTATCATGAGGAAATAACGATTGATGAACTCTGCAATTGTTGCCATCTGTCTAAATATTATTTTATACATCTATTTAAACAGGTGTCCGGGGAATCCCCCTATCAATATATCATGAAATACCGTATTCATTCGGCGAAAGAACTATTAATCAGCAGTAATAACTCTGTAGAACAGATTGCTAATGCTGTCGGGTTTAAAAACTATATCAACTTCTTAAAGCAATTTAAAAAATATACCGGAACTACTCCTAACCTGTTCCGGCAATCAACAAAATATATGAGCCTGTCCAGCGAAACTCATGGTGACAATCTGGATTTTTATTCTTAAGGCATTCCTGTCAGCTGAAAGACTTACATACTGCTATGCAAAGCACTTTATACAATGTAAAACTCAAAAAAAGCGTTGCTTTTCCTAAGCAACGCTTTTTTATAGTGTTAGTATTAATCCATCGTGTAAGGCATAAGTGCAATATGTCGAGACATATTGCTCATTGCACTAATCCATTGTGTAGGGCATTAATGCAATATGTCTTGCGCGCTTAACAGCAACAGTTAAAGCTCTCTGATGCTTTGCACAGTTTCCGGTAATTCTTCTGGGAAGAATCTTACCTCTTTCTGATACATATCTCTTTAACTTGTTGGTATCCTTATAGTCAATACCTGTATGGTTTTTATCAGCGCAGAATACACAAACTTTCTTTCTTCTGCGTCCAAAGGTCTTTCTCTTCATCGGGGAATCGCCCTTGTCTTCATTTCTCTTGAATGCCATGACTTGACCTCCTTATCCGAATTTTATATATATCTTATAGCTTTATAGTTTTAGTTAAATGGTAATTCTTCGTCAATACCGTCAGGGATGTTCATAAAGCCATCCCCCATTGCCAGGCTCGGTTCCGGTCTGAAGCCACTTTGGGATCCATTACTCTGGAACCCGCCCTCAGAGCCACTTCCTTTGCTCTCGGCAAATTCTATTTCTTCTGCCACAATATCAGTCGTATAGACTTTTTGGCCGTCCTTGTTGGTATAGCTGCCAGTCTGAATTCTTCCTACGAGAACCATCTTCATACCTTGCTTGAAATACTTCTCAACAAATTCAGCCTGCTTCCCAAAGGCAACACATCCGATAAAATCCGCTTCTGAATTCTCTCCGGGTCTTCTGAATCTACGATCAACCGCCAAGGTAAATCTTGCGATTGCTGTGGAACTCTCCCCCTGAGAATATCTTACCTCAGGATTTCTGGTTAAACGGCCGATCAACATTGCTTTATTCATAGTTAAATACCTCCCTTTCGTTTGCCTTAGGGTAATACGAAAATCAAAGTTTTCCTATAGGAAATTGCTTATAATTCCCGCAATTATGCAGCTCTCAAGAAAGTATTAATTAAGCATCTTTTCTAATGCACAGATATCTGATCACATTTTCCATGATACGAACTCTCTGCTCGATTTCGTTCGGAACTGTAGAATCAGCATCGAATTGGATGAAATAGTAGTAGCCTTCCTTCATTTTCTGAATTTCGTAAGCTAATCTCTTCTTTCCCCAGTCTTCAACATTAGTAATATTACCACCGAATCTGGTAACGAGCTCTTTCGCAGCTTCTAATGCAGCTAATCTGGCTTCATCCTCGATTTTTGCGTTTACAACTAAGGCTAATTCATATTGATTCATAGTTGTTTGGCACCTCCTTCTGGTCTCTGGCCCTTTTCTAATGGTCCCTGACTGACGAAGAATCAGTTCCCATTTAAAGAGCAAGGAAATTTAATGTATAACATATCACAATAAAGTATGATAACATAGCTCGGCATTTTTTACAACTAATTTTTTCACCAATTATTTTCAAAATACTATACACAATCACGAAGTACTGCTTCTAGCTTATAATCAGGAGACTGATGCCAAAAGATTTTTACATTTTTTATAAAAGTACTTTACCTGTCGTAGTAATTATGTTATACTCTAATTACTACGACAGATGTAGTAGTTATGCAGCGGGAACGCACGACTGCTGCAAGAGCCTAAAAATAAGGAGGGACACATTTGATCAGCAGTGATGTCATTCGTGGATACAATGATACCATCATCCTTTACCTGCTTTTGGATGGGCCATCCTATGGGTATGAGATATCCAAGAATATCAGGGAACTAACCCAAGAGAAATATATTATGAAGGAAACGACCCTCTATTCCGCTTTTAACCGTCTTGAAAGCAACGGATATATCGAATCCTTTTATGGAGACGAAACCTTTGGAAAGCGGCGTACCTATTACAGAATAACCCCCAGCGGTTTAACCTATTATAAGGAAAAATGTGAGGAATGGGCGCTCACACAGGATGTAATCAATCGATTTATAAAGGAGTGGAAGGAATAATGGATACAATCAAGAATTATCTGGATAATCTGTTTAATGGCTTGCCAAAGACAGCTAAGCTGCAAGAGCTAAAGCTGAATATCCTCTCAAATATGGAAGAAAAATATCAGGAACTGAAACAACAGGGAAAAACAGAAAACGAAGCCATCGGTATTGTAATCTCGGAATTCGGAAATATCGATGAATTAATCAGCGAGCTGGGAATTCAAGTGGATCCTCAAACTAAGGAACAGCCTGTGGTAACTGAGGAAGAAGTAGATAAGTATATCAACGCAAAGCGCCGTATGGGTATTCAAGTAGGTTTAGGGGTAATGTTATGCATTCTATCACCCATAGCCCTAATCCTGATCGGGGACCTGGCTAAGGCAGGCTTAATCCTGCAGGGCCTTTCCAGAGATGCCGTGGATCTTCCCGGCGTAATCGTACTTTTCCTGTCTTTAGCAACTGCAGTGGGAATCTTTATTTATTCAGGAATGAGCTTTGCGCAATATAGCCATATGGAAAAGGGAGTCTCCTTACCCTTTGGTTTGGAAGCAAAGCTCAGGCAAGATCGCACGAATTTCACACCCAAATTCACCCTATGCATTATTGTGGGTGTATGCATGTGCATTCTGTCCCCCATGGGAGTGATCATCGCAGATGCCAGAGGCAGCGAAATAGGTGAAACCTATGGTACTGTATTATTCCTTTTTATCATAGCTATCGCAGTATTCTTGTTTATAACCTCCGGAACCATCTGGTCCAGCTATGATATCCTTCTTAAGATAGGAGACCATGCTCCCAAGAAACCGGAGGATAAAGTGATCAGTGCCGTTTCTTCTATTATGTGGCTGCTTGCGGCAGCTATATTCCTCTTCTGCGGCTTTGTTTATGGAATGTGGTACATTGCATGGATCGTATTCCCCGTCACAGGCATTCTCTATGCGATGTTCACTGCCGCCTACAGTATTTTTACCGAGAAGAATAAGTAATAATAGTTTAGTCAATGACAGGGAAGCAGGGAGCAGAACGGAAGGAGTCCCTGCTTCCCGTTCCTTAGTCGCTCATACTACTCCTGCGCAAACTTCTTCTTGTAGTTCTCCAGGCAGTGCTCAATAATTGCGATTGCCTCTTCAGGGCCGCCGAATTCGTTCACCGCAGTCTCCTTCTGCTCCAACTCCTTGTAAACGCTGAAGAAATGACGCATTTCATCAAACACATGGGGTGGTAATTCACTGATATTCTTATATATGTTATAAGTCGGGTCATTAAAGGGAATAGCGATAATCTTCTCATCACCCATCCCATTGTCAATCATATTCATTACACCAATAGGGTAACAGCGTACCAGGGACAAGGGTTCAATTGGCTCGGAACAAAGAACCAGTACGTCAAGAGGGTCCTTATCATCTCCGTAGGTTCTGGGGATAAAGCCGTAATTTGCAGGATAGTGGGTGGAGGTATACAGGATCCGATCCAGTATAATAAAGCCTGTTTCCTTATCCAGTTCATACTTTTTCTTGCTGCCCTTTGAGATTTCTACCACAGCAACAAAATCATCAGCGTGTATACGGTTTGGATTAATATCATGCCATATATTATTCATTCATAATCTTCCTTTCAATCATTAGTCTATCCATTATCAACATAGGTAATCCAAATGTATCAACGATTGTATCACAGTAATTTGCATTTTCCTATCGAAATATATAAAATTTTACCGTTGGAGGGCGAATTTTAACCGTTGAAAGGTGCAGATATTGTCAAATAAGCCAGAAAATATTATATTTAGCTCAGAACTAATTCATATTAGCTCTCCAACAGAATAGTATCACTATTCTCCTCAAAAATAAAAATAGCTGAACCAACAGCAGAAAAGCAAAATCTCCCCCACAGATTTTGCTTTTTTGCTTTGTTAATCATTAATATTTCCTATTTCTGGCATCCTTGTTGCAAATGAATACCTAATACTATATAATATTCTCAAAATATTCCTTTGTACAAGTTAAGGAGGCAGCGACAGTGCGTATTGCAGTATGTGATGATGACAAGATTATCCGCAATATAACCGTCCGTTTATTGCAGGAATATTGCCAGCAGAGGGCCCTAGAGGCTGAGCTTGTCACCTTTTCCTCGGGGGAAGAGCTTTTGAAATACCCTCAGGAGCTACATATCGTACTCATGGACATTGAAATGGATGGAATTGATGGGATTACCACCACCGGACAGCTCCGTCTAAAGAGTCCTGACACCCTTGTTATACTGCTTACCAGCCATGTAAGACGTTTTAAGGATGGTTACAAGGTTCATGCCTTCCGCTTTATGACAAAGCCAATTCATAAGAGCGAATTTACGGAATATCTCAATGATGCAGTAGCCGAGATTCTGGGCAACAAATTAATCACCTTGCGTAAGGATGGCGTGGATGTTTCCATTCCAATCAAGAATATCTTATATGTATCAGCCCAGTTAGGTTATACCGAGCTCTGGACTGCCAAAAACACATACCGCAGCGAGAACAGTCTCCTTATGTGGGAGGAACAGCTGGATCCTGGGTTATTCTTCCGCTGCCATAAAAAATATCTGGTGAATATCAGTCAGATTGAGGATCTATCCAAAGAGGTTATACTAAAAAACGGTGATATTATCGAGGTTTCCCGCAGAAAATATCCGCAGCTGCGGGAGCTCTTTATGAATTACAACCTGGCTCATTAATGCTGTAACCAGGGGAGCAATTCAAGGTTCATATTCGTCTAAAAGCCAGCCGATCAATTTAATATTGAATTACAGAAGTAATATTTAAAGTACAGAACGTGGGGTGTATGTATGATTGGTATTTATCTTCTGGCGATTACTATGGAAATACTATGTAATATTGTCATTTTCCATAGCTTTCTTAGTATTTCCTTTCGAAAGGGAAAGTTAAAATATATCCTTCTTTTCATTGCCTTTGCAGGCTTTGGTCTTCTGTCCCTGTTTCCGAACCTGCAGATATTATACCTAACAGCCATAAGTAGTTCCCTAAGCTTTCTGCTTACCTTGCTCCTGTATGAAGAAAGAGTAAAAAATCTGATTATTCTATATCTCCCGGTAACACTGACAATGGTTACCTGGGATAATCTGCTGACTGAGATCATTGAAGCCTTTCATGATTTTAACGATGATATCATTGCCGATGTCTTCACGCGACAAAGCATATCTCATGGACTTCTATTTCTTATTCTTATGGTCCTTTTTTACTTTCTTAAGAAAAAAGGCATATTGCAGAAAATCAATCGCAATATTATCCCCAAGCCTGTTTATATCCTTAGTATCAGCGGTATATTTATGACCTCCCTGATCATATCCGCCATACGGGTGATCACACAGGATGCCAGAAGGAAGGAAATCGCCTTCTCTTACTTTTCCTTGATTATTTTATCTATATTAATTCAGATCATATGTATTGCCCTGCTGGTTTTATTCTATTCACGGGAGCAATATAAGACAATTAGTGAAATGCGCGAGATGTTTAATGAAAAGCAGGTGGAATACTACAAGGCACTGCTTAGTCAGGAAGAGGATACCAGAAAATTCCGCCATGATATCAAGAATCACATTATATGCATTCAGGATCTGCTGGATACGGAGAAAGTTGAAGAAGCAAAGGAATATATGAGGGAGCTTTATGAGGATATCGACGGGATTGTCAGCATCTATGATACCGGCAGCGATATTATTAATGCCATTCTAAATTATTATTCAACAAAAGGGCGAGAGAACCACATAAGCTTCCAGGTTAAGGGATATATCAGTACAAAATTAAATATTCCCATGCTGCATCTTAGCACAGTTGTCTCCAACATTTTATCCAATGCTTATGAAGCAGCAGTCAAGCTGGATCAGGATAGGGACAAGACCATATTGGTTGAACTTCGTTCCGGAAGTAAATATCTCGAATTATCCGTAATGAATCCTACCTTGACTGACCGACCAAAAATAGAGGAAAACATCATTACTTCAAAGAGCGACCGACGCAATCATGGATATGGAATACGCAATATTAAGGAAATTGTTAAGCAGTATCAGGGTGAATTTCAGCTGATTGATAACACAGACAGTGTCACGGTTAAGGTAATTCTTAAAATTGCGTAACCTATATTAATATGTAGGACCTTTAAAAATATTACATCCACTAACCGTTCATGGACAAAATTCTGCCGATGATGGTCTGGCTCCTTGAATTTTACAAATATTTCCATATAATTAAGCTATAAAGATTTTATGACACCTAACAACGAAATCCAGTTTAAGGGGGCTTAATTATGTTTGCAGAGTTCTTATATCAATTTTTTAGATGGTACTTTTCCTTTTAGTTTTTGCTGATTACCTGCATATGGTAATCTCAGCTCCAGCCATTTGATCATACACTCAAGATCCAGGGTGCTCTAATGTAGCTATTGGCCATTAGGGCATCTTTATTGTTTCATAAGCTTTTCAAAAATAATTAAAAAATAGTGAACTATATTTACAAATATGATATACTTAACTATAACTAGTTAATACGCTAATAAGGAACGACGGTAAAGGAGTAACATTGTATGTTAGGAACAATTGAATTACAATATAAAAATAATGACAACAGCTTATACAACCGAATTGTTGAACGTCTTAACCTCTATGAGGAAGAGGACAGCGAACATACTTCAAAAACCAGCTGGGAAAATGATGACCCACACAGTCCCCTGCGTAAAGTCACCTGTTTTAGTATCTGTTACAATGCCTCTAACCAGGGTAGGATCTGGTGGACAGTGATTACAGTAGATCTTCGCCTTTTGCTTGAGACTGAGGGATATACCCCTGTACCGGCTTCGAGAATCCATGAAATCGATGGCAAAATCAATTCTCTCTTTCAAAGCTTCTTCGGCTTTGATCTCAATACCTATCTGCCTGATATGATCGGTAAGGATCTTCTTGATAAGAGAATCACATATTTGGAGTATATGGTTTACATTAAAAAGGTAGATGCCAATCCATTAATTAAGAGACTGGAACGGGCATACTTTTCTGAAAAGCAGCTTGATCCTGAGTATTTTGACCGTTTCTGGATTCGAAATGCAACTCCGGCATTTACCATTAACCGAATCGATGATGAAACCATCCGCCTCTGTATGAAATGCAAGGAAACTGCGATTAAGAACATGTACAAGAAGCTGGTAATAGCAGATCAGGGTGTGCCGAATAAATACCTGTTTGATAAAGATAATGCAGTTGAGTCCCTGTGCAAGCAAATTAAGAAGTATACCAAGCCCCAGGTATTTGAGGAGCTTAGTAAGCAGGTTATTGAAGAGTACATATAACAAATGGAGGGATGCTTTTTGTATCAGGCAAAGGAAACTCGCTATGATTCTATGATCTATAACCGCTGCGGCAACAGCGGCATAAAGCTGCCGGCTGTGTCTATGGGTCTCTGGCATAATTTTGGCGAGCAGGCAGATTATGATAACATGCTTGCTCTATGCCATACTGCTTTTGATCTTGGTATTACACATTTCGACCTGGCCAATAACTATGGACCCGGGCCAGGCAAAGCCGAGGAGAATTTCGGGCGAATACTAAAGGATAGCCTGGGCAAATACAGGGATGAGCTTATCATCTCTACCAAGGCCGGCTATGGAATGTGGCCGGGACCTTATGGTGACTTTGGTTCCAGAAAGTATCTGATTGCGAGCCTGGATCAAAGCTTAAAGCGTATGGGCCTTGATTATGTTGATATCTTCTATCATCACCGCCCGGACCCCAATACTCCCCTGGAGGAGACCATGCTTGCGCTGGACCATATCGTAAGAAGCGGCAAAGCCCTGTATGTGGGCATATCCAACTATAATAAGCAGCAGACCATGGATGCACAGAAGATCCTGAGGGAACTTAAGACTCCCTTCATTATTAATCAGAGGAAATACTCCATGTTCAACCGCAATATTGAAGAGGATGGCTTAAAAGCCTATGCTGCAGAAAATGGGATTGGTATCATTGCCTTTTCTCCTCTGGAGCAGGGACTTCTGACTGACCGCTATCTTAAGGGGATACCGGAGGATAGCCGTATTAAGACAGATGGACGCTTCTTAAAGGAAAGCTCCCTAACGGAGGAAGTATTAGGAAAAATACGTGCCCTGAATGAAATTGCCCAGCAGAGAGGACAGAGCCTGGCACAGATGGCTTTATCCTGGGTGCTGCGCGACAAGGAGGTTACCAGTGTATTGATCGGTGCTTCCAAGGTATCACAAATTATCGATAACGCAGCAATCATCCATGCTCCTGCCTTTACTGCAGACGAGCTCTCTGCCATTGATAAGATAATAGCGTAAAGCATAGATTGCGCCCATACCGGACGCACTAAGGAAGGGTCATAGTATTCTAGGTAAATACTATGACCCTTCTATCTATATTAAATGTGGGGAATACTATCTTGTACTTTATGCTATTCCTCCGAGTGATCCAGCTTCATATCATCCACTTTCACACTTCCGAGAGAGCAGCTCAGATGCAGATATTGCTTTCTGTCAGGTACAACCGTCAGTGTCATGGTATACTCCTTACGTCCATTGACAGGGCAGCTTATCTGCTCACACTCTGATGACAGCAGCAGCTCACCCTCTCCCTCTGCCCGAATTGTCACCATAAGCTTCTCCCTCCCGGGATAAAACAGATAGCTAACCTTATCTCCGGCAAAGAGCAAAACCATAACATTCTGATCTTCCGGCACTTCACCTACAGCGTGACTTCCGTAATCTACCTCACCTAATCTTCCATTCTCAATCACAAGACTCACAGGGTCCGTGCTTCGAAGCGCAGCGCCAGGAATTCTGCCGGACTTAATATCATAAGCCTGGTAGGCCTCACAAGGAATTCTCACCGGCACCTCCCGTTTCAGGGCACGGAGGACCCCTTTATTTATCCTGGGATTTTGTATACTCTGAAGGAAGCTGCGAAAGATCTCCTGCGCCCGTTCAGCGGATAAGAGCCCTTCCCCATCCAGCCAACGAATCAATTCCTCCCAGCCCTCCGGCACATCAAAGGTGATGGGTGAATTGGAGCAGTCCATCTTCTTATAGCTCCAGAAGGACCATCCGATATTCATCTGCTCATACATTATAAATGCTGTGGTATACCAATCGCAATTATTTTCACCGCCCTCTCCCATGAACAGAGGAACATTCAGCCGGTCTCCCCAGGTGATAAACTTCTGCAGGCTCTCTGCGTCGGGGTTATTCCAGTACTTATGAAATTGCAGCATGATATTATCCGCTGCTTCTTCCCTGCTAAAGGCTTCAAAGATAGAAAAGTCCGTTGCCCAGTGAACACCCTCCAGAATAATCATGTGATTTTGGTCCACTTCCCTGATTGCTTTGATCAGCTTTCGGTAGAGAGGAAGAACCTGAGCATTATACTGGCTAAACCAATTAGGCAGTGGTTCGTTTAACAGATCATAGCCCGCTACCGTTCTATTCTCACAATAATGGGCGGCTAACTGCTGCCAAAGCTCGATTAATTCCTTTTCGTAGCGCTCCTCCAGAAACAGTAAGGGTTTATCATCCTCGCTATCATCAATATTCTGCCCGGTCTGACCACCCGGAGCTCCATGCATATCCAAGATTACATAGATCTGATATCTGCCGCAGCAGTCAATGAATTGATCGATCCTTGCAAGCATCTCCGGATTTAACGTAGGCTTACCATGATCAAGCGCATATAAATGTCTGGCATTCAGAGGCAGTCTTACAGAATTAAAGCCCTCCTCTGCAATCAATCGGATATCTGCTTCCGTAATATAACTGTCCAGATAGCTCTTCCAGAAGTACTGCCCAAAGTCCTGTCCACATAATTCTTCAATCATTGCTTCCATTCGGCGGGGACGATCACATTTTTTATAGAGCTCCCACATGTAGCCTTCCGGCAAAAACCAGCCTCCCAAGCCAAAGCCCCGTAATAATATGCTTTTCTCCCCTTCATAAACTTCCTTGCCAACCGCCCTTAAAAATTCCATTCTTATAACCATCCCTTCTCCAAGCTGTATACCTGACAGGAGAAAATCATCCTTCTCTTAAGTACATCCTTTTCTTAAGATGTGTAAAATACATATGTTATTAGACTAAGGATAATATTCTTCCTGTTTCTTCCATCTAATTATAACATACCTTATTCGGATACACATCAATAATCAGCCCTTTAAAGCTCCTTCCCCAATCCCTTTCAAAATCTGCTTTTGAAATATCCAGTAGAATACAATGACAGGGATTGCCGAGAGAATTAAAGCACTTAGAATTGCTGACCAGTCACTGCTGTATTGTCCAAACAAAATGTTTGTGGAAAGGAGCAGGGTATATTTTTTATTATCCGATAAGGTAATCAGGGGCAGGAGGAAATCATTCCAGACCCAGAGTACATTAGAGATAGCAATCGCTACCGTAACAGGCTTTAGCATTGGCAGAATAATCGATAAAAAGGTCCTTACCTTACTGCTGCCATCAATGGCTGCTGCCTCCTCCAGCTCAAAGGGTATACCCTTGACGAAGCCGTGATATAAAAAGATTGCCATACTGACACCAAAGCCTGCATACACAAAAGCCAGGCCTATGAGTGAGTTCTTGATGTGAAGCGCCAGGATTACCTTATACAGCGGAATCATTATGGAGTTAAAGGGGATCAGCATGGAAAATACAAATAATCCAAAGATCACCGATGACAGCCTGCTCTTGGTTCTGCATAGCCGCCAGCCTGCCATAGCAGAGAAGATAATCATCATACCAACGCCCATAGCAGTTAAGCTTACTGTATTAAAGAAACTACGCAAATATTTCATCTTTCCCAAGGTCCGGCTATAATTGTCCAGATTTAGGGTGCTGGGCAGAGCCATCACATTGGTCAGCAGTTCCCGATTGCTCTTAAAGGAGTTAAGCAAGGCCATAAAAAGGGGAAAGAGCCAGAACAGCAGGAGCAGCACCAGAGCCCCATCAATGAGCAGATTACTTAATCGTCTTTTCTTTCTCATCTTATAACTCCAGCTCCCTTCTCTTCATTAATCTCAATTGCACTACCGTTATAAGGAAGACGATCACAAACAGAACCATGGATTTGGCTGTTGCATAACCATATCTGATATTTCCTGTAAATGCTTCTTCATAGATATTAATGGCCACTGATTGTGTGGCTCTTCCCGGGCCGCCTCCGGTCAGGGAGTAAATTACGTCAAATACCTGGAACATGGAATTCAGGGTCCAGAAGATACAAATGGTCAGGGAGTGGCGAATCATGGGAAAGATCACCTTCCAGAAATTCTGCCAGGAGGATGCACCATCCAGGCTTGCCGCTTCCATCAAATATGCTGGTACCCCCTGCAGGGCCGCCATATAAATAATCATCAGATAGCCCACGATTCCCCAGCAGGATACGATGATAATTGCGATAAAGGCGTACCTGGGATTGCCGATCCAGGATTTATCTAAAAAGGTCATCCCCCAGTGATCAGTCAGATAATACAGAACCTTGGTAAAGATAAAGTTCCACATATAGCCACCGATAATCATGCTGATCATATTGGGCATACAGAAAAGCGTCCGGAATATCCCCTTTCCCTTACGACGGCTTTCAATTGCTACCGCCAGGCCAAGGGCAAGAACATTGGCTGCGATCAGCATCACAATTACATATTTTGAAGTAAAAAGCATTGCATTCCAGAAATGCTTATCTCCATAAATCTCAATAAAATTGCCCAGCCCAATAAATTGCTTGGTCCTTGATAAACCATTCCAGGAGGTCATGGCATAATAAATCCCAGAAAAGGCCGGATATAATTTAAATATAAAATATAGGCTAAAAGCCGGAGCAACAAAGAGCAGCAGGCTGATATTCTCTCTTTTTTTCTTTGTCATACTACAGGTCTCCTTCATGAAGCTTCTCATTCACAGCCGCCAGGCCAGGGATGAGCTTGCCATACATGGGTAAAGTGTCAAATAGGGCGGGCTTATGCCCGCCCTACTTATCATGCTTAGTTTTGCTTACTTAATCGATTGGCTTCTTTAAACTTATCATCCAGAGCCTTTATGATATCCTCTCTTGTCACGGAGCCAACATAGTATTCCTGAAGCAGCTTACCCTGCTCATCGGTTACGGAGTTAGGCAATACCAGATCCTGATATGCGCGTCCAGCCTCTACATACTCATATGCTTCCTTTACCCAGGAAGAGGTTTCATAGTTGTGAACTGTTGCGATAGGATTAAAGGAGCAGGATTGAAACAGAGCTGAGGAATCCTTATCATCCAGAACATAGTTTGCAAACTTTAATGCGATATCAAGATTCTTGCTGTTAGGGTATACTGCCAGAGTCGTTGAGGTTGACAGATTAACCATGGTACAAGCCTGATTATTATTTACCGGTAGAGCGAAGACGCCCATATTGAAGTCCGGATTGGCTGTCATAATGGTATTAGAAGCCCAGGTTCCCTGCACATACATTGCAGCCTTTCCATTGGCAAAGTCAGCACTTCCTGCCTCACTGCCTTCTTCCATTGCTCTGTCTGTACCGTATTGCATGATCACATCGATGACATCAAAGATATCGATGATCTCAGCGTAAGATGCATTATCTGCATACATGCGCTCCAGCCAGTCTTTTGCTTCACCGGATACCTTGCCGCCGATGGTAAGTGCTGTCATTAACTGAGGTACCCATTGCTCCTGATATGCTAAGAGGAAGGGGGTATAGCCCTTATCCTTCAGAACCTTGCATACATTCTTCAGCTCATCTAAGGTATTGGGTACCTGCAGACCGCATTCCGTAAAGATATCCTTGTTATATAATACGCCCCAGGCTGTACTCTCGATGGGAACTGCCATCAATTTGCCGTCGATGGAAACCGTATTCTTTACATTTTCAAAGATCTTACCTGCTAAGACCTCTCCGGAGAGATCTGTAAGATAGCCTGCCTCATTATAAGTCTTTAGATTGTTGCTGTGGATGGTATAAAGATCCGGAGCATCATCTCCTGTCAGCCTTGCCTGCAATACACTTTCGTATTGATCAGAACTGGGCATCTCCAGATTCACTGTCAACTTTATGTTCTCTTCTGCTAACATTTTGTCCTTAAATTGCTGTACATAGGTTTCCCACTGATCCATGTACTGGGGAAAGCTCATCATAATATTAAGCTCTGCCTCTTTCGGTTCCGCACTGCTCTGCGAATCCTTGCCATCCTCCTTGGCAGGCGCCTGTGTTGCCGTAACATCCTTTGCCCCGGTATTGGCAGGCTCCTCTTTCTTCCCGCCACAGGCTGCCAGTGATAGTAGCAGACACATCACCACTGCTGCAGAAATCAACTTTTTCATAGCTTTCATAATAACCCTCCTACATTATGTAATTTCACCGCATTCCTTCTCTCATCCGGCAAGTAAATTTTACACCTGCATCAGTAAAATTACATTTTCATATCCCGGCATGATTTATTGTCAATTATTGAACTCTGCATCTCACCCGGGGTCATGCCGTAATACTTCTTAAAGGTTTTATAAAAATGTGCCTGGTCTATATATCCTACCATCTCCCCCACTTCCTTCAGGGGAATCTTATACTCTTTAATAAGCTCTCTTGCCCTTTCCATTCTGAGGGCGGTCAGATACTCCGAGAAGCCTTTGCCGGTGGCCAGCTTAAAGCTCTTGCTTAAATACTCCTTGCTTACATAAAAGATGGCTGCGGTCAGTTCCAGGGTTATTCCGTCTGCATAATGCTCCTCCAGATACTTTTTAATTCTTGCAATATCCAAACGGTTGCGATTGCGGTTAAATTCCTGCATTTGCTCTGAGGCTGCGATATACAGCTTCTGTATATATTCCATCATCTCCTTCAGGAAACTGTCCTGACTAAAGACAAAGGAAGTGCTGTTTTTATTCAGAATATCTTTGGGACTCAGCTCCCTGCTCAGCATAAAGTGCTCTAAAGTGTTCATCAGGTTATAATAAATGCAGACCATGATACTCTTGGAAGGGTTCTCCCCCTCATATGCCATGACCAGCTGGTAGATCTCATTACATTTGCGGCGAATAATGGCGGTATCCAGAGAATTCAGGGAATCACAGAGGTTATCCCTCAGAAGATAGTATTTGCCTGCCCAAGGGGCATCTAAGAAACCGATCTCCGGACTACGGCTGTCATTACGCTTATCCTCTCTCTCTGAGAGCCTGGTAATACAGTTTTGTAACTGCTTGTTTAATTCCTCCTGCTTTATGGGCTTGAGCAGATAGTCAACGGCATTCAGCTGCAGGGCGCTTCTGATATAGGAATAATCATCATAGCCGCTGATAAAGATCACTGCTGCGCTATTATTCTCTCCCCGCAGGGTTTCAATCAGTCTTATGCCGTCCAGGTGAGGCATCTTCACATCCGTGAGGATAATATCCGGCTCAATCCGGCGAATAAGCTCCAAGCCATAGTCCCCATCCGAGGCCTCCCCTGCGATCTCCAGCCCTAAGGCCTCCCAGTCCGCCAGTGCCTTAATCACTTCCCTGGTCCAGGGCTCATCATCCACAATAACCACCTTATAAGCTGCCATGTGTCTCCTCCTTTCCTGCTTCCCTGACTGCCTTTGTTAACACCTGTACAATTGTTCCTTCTCCGTATATGCTGCGTATGGAGATTCCATATTTATCATCACAGTATTTTATATCATCGTAATGTTTTAAGCGGATTCTGGAGTTCACATTACATAAACCGATATGGGAGCCTGACTGCATGGAGCGCTCTGCATTCTTTAAGCTTTCCTGAATTTGCTCAAGCCTGTCCGGCTTGATGCCAACCCCATTGTCACCCATGGTGATCTTAAGGTCTCCTTCCTGGGTAAGTTCAGCTTCCAGATGAATTCTCCAGGCCCCCGCTTTATTGGATAACCCATGCTCCAGGCTGTTCTCCAGCAAGGGCTGCAGAATTAGCTTGGGCAGCTGGTAAGAAAGCAACTCCTCCGGAATATGAATGTCCAGCTGTATCCGATTGCCAAAGCGCTCATTCTGTATGGTCAGATATGCCTGAAAATACCGGATCTCTTCCCTGAGGCAGACCATTTCTCTGGAGAAGTCCAGTGAATATCTTAAGATATCCCCCAGGGCTGTGGTAACCTTATATACCTCCGGCACATTCTTCTTCAGGGACATTCCACCAATGACCTGCAGGGTGTTATACAAAAAATGCGGATTGATCTGGGCCTGCAGGGCACGAATCTGCGCTTCCCGCTTCTCAAGCTTGCTTTGATACTCCTGGGCAATCAGCCGCTTATTTCGTTCCAGCATGACTGCAAAGCTGTCATGCAGAATACCAATCTCATCCTTTCTCTCATTCTCGATAACATCCGTAAAATCATCAATGGTAATGGTACGCATTCTTGCAGAAAGCTCAATAATGGGCTTACTGAAAATCTGAGAGAACAAAATTGATCCGATGATAGATATAATTACTGCTGCCAGTCCAATCACAATACCTGCCATATAGGTACTCTTTAAGGCTTCCAGGATGGTATGGTTGGGTACGGTCATCAAAATCTTAAGCTTGCCGCCGCTGACCTCCCGAAAGAACCAGAAGTTGCCGTCCAGGAAGATCTCCTGGGTCTGCGCCTTAATCATCTTATCAACGATTGCATTTAAATAGCTTAGCTCAAACTGTGCCTCTGCTCCGTATTCCGCCTCGATTAATTCATTCTGGTCATTGAAGATCAGAATGGATTCATCCTTTGTTGTCTTAATGTCCTCCAGTATTCCTTCAATATCATAGGGGCGGAGGTTCATGGTAATGAGCACCAGAGGCCTCTTATCATTAAAGTTATAAATTTTATGGAAGACGATGATCTCCTTCTCGCTTCGGAAGAAGACACAGTTGGTCTGAAGGTCCTGGGGTCTCGCATTCCATTTGTCCAGCTTGTCCCCGATCTTATCCATACTCGCTCCGGACCGCTTGGCGATCAGCACCTGGTCCTTGGAGAAATTATAGATTTCCATGGAGTTTAAGTTCTTATCCATGCTTATGGTCTTGTTCATGACAGAAATCAAATCCAGCTTTACGGTGTAATCATCATCCAGTAGGTTATTACTCCAGGAGATTATATTATTTTTGATTTCCATATTGACCTCGAATTCATAGAATTGATCAGAATAGCTATCCACAAGCGAATTCAGCCGATCCTGCAGCCAGCGGATACTCATCCTGCGATTATAGATCAATTGCTCCCGCATGGTACCATAAGCGATAAAGCCTGTGATAACCGTTACAGATATTACTAACAGCACAGAGAGACTAAGTATTCCAAAAAGTAGCTTCTTTCTAATTGATAGATCCTTCCATCGTTTCATAGAGCAGCCGCCCCTCCCTGTTAATTGTTAACATTTATCCTGTTCATTGCAGATATTGATCCTATTCTTAGTAGCTATTTATTCCGCTTATTGAAGATATTTATCTATATTGTACTATAAAGCGTATTAGGACGCATTATTTTTATCGTATTTGTCAATTGGCAAATATTAAACCACATGGTAAGTCCTATGATGCAATGCAGAGTGATCCCATTCTGGGCTCACCAAAAGAAGCGCTAATTCTTCTTTCCTTGAATTAGCGCCTATCCTGTATCATTATTTCTGCTATAGACTTCTGTTAGTCCTTGCTCTAAAAGCTTTGTTTTTCATGCATATCATTTTCTTATCCTCAACCCCAATATCCTTTGCGATCACATCACATTTGGTCATTAATAGGAAATAGATATTTTTATCCTCTTCACTCAGGCATTCATAATTTGCTTGTCCTTTGGCAATAACCACATCTGCCCTCTTATATATCTCTCTAAAGGAAGAGCTTGTCCGAGAAAGGACTGTGCCCTGGGACCCGTCCCCGTTATCAATAATCTCTGCGTATTCATCAATGCCTATAGCATAAGCATCTTCAGCAATGGAATCATTGACTACCGCTTTCCCCCTTACTCCGAAGACCAGCTTAAGGTTTGGATTCAGTTCTTTGATTTTCTTTAATAATATCTTATCCAGGCAGATTTCTCCACAATTATCCCCCAGGTATAATAAAGTCTCTGCCTTCTTTATATCCTCCAATAATAAATGAGAATCATCGATGGCTAAGTCTAATAATTCCATCTTATCAAAGCAATCATAAACATCTTCTAATAGGGTATTATGTATGGGATTGAAATCAATGATATTCCCAACAATGGCATATCGGATAGCCATTAAAAAGGGGTTATCAGCCTGCTCTATCTTCCTCTCATAATCAGGGCTCAATTTCAGGAACATGGTATTGTAGTAATCCCTTGTTTCCTTATACGGA
Organism: Clostridiales bacterium; assembly: GCA_029267975.1. Taxonomy (GTDB): domain Bacteria; phylum Bacillota; class Clostridia; order Lachnospirales; family Lachnospiraceae; genus Mobilitalea. The sequence continues at coordinate 4,589 of JAJUHH010000004.1, read as the reverse complement.
TCCGGATTATTTGTATGTCTTTTTATCATATCAAAAACCTCACCGATGATCTCCGGAGTGCTGATATCATAATCCATCTTGCTAAGGTAAGCAAATACTTCTCTTAACAGATCTTCCTTTTCATTTAATCCGGCAATATTTGCCACTTTAATTACTTGGTTAATGATACATGGCAGGCATCGATCCTGCAATTTCATAAGGATACCTCCTATTATCTTTCTATGTTCTGCTCCGTCTGCCTCGTTTTTCCACTTGCCACCATAATAGCATATCCTATGAAGGATTGGTACATGATTTCTTTTCATTCCTATTGCCAGCACTAATGTATTTCTGACATTTCTCCATATAATACACAATGGAGGTGATAACCCTGCGAATCTTACTGGCAGAAGACGAAAAAGATCTAAATCATATCATCACGCAGAAGCTGACTTCGGACGGCTATAGTGTGGACTCCTGCTTTAACGGTCAGGAGGCCATCGAAATCCTTTCCTATACAGACTATGATGTCATCATCCTGGATATCATGATGCCCAAAGCAGATGGTTATGCCGTGCTTCAGGCACTGCGCAATACAGGAAATACGACACCTGTGCTCTTCCTTACTGCAAAGGATTCTGTTGCAGACAGGGTAAAGGGACTTGACAGCGGTGCCAACGACTATCTTGTGAAGCCCTTTTCCTTTGAAGAGCTGACCGCCAGAATACGTGTCCTGACAAGAACTGCATTTGGCAAGACGAATAATATTTTGACGGTCAGTGACCTCACCCTTGATTGTGCCACCCACATTGTAAAGCGGGGGCAAAAGGAGATTGATTTATCCGCTAAGGAATATGCTTTACTTGAGTATCTCATGCATAACCAGGGGATCATTCTTTCCAGGGAGAAGATCGAGGACCATATTTGGAACTTTGATTATGAAGGAGGCACCAATGTCGTAGACGTGTATATCAGTTACCTGCGCAAGAAAATCGATGAAGGCCATAAGGAAAAGCTAATTCATACGGTTCGTGGCAGGGGCTATGTGCTGAGGGGGAGCTCTGACCAATGAAGCATCTCTCCATCCGCACGAAAATAACCCTGTGGTTTACTGCTGCCCTCATCATTGTAGTATCCCTAACCTACGTGGTCATTTTATCTGTCAGCAATCAGGTATATCAGAAGATCATCAGGGACAATCTGATTGAAACGGTGGAGAATAATATTGATGAGGTTGAGTATTTCAGCAACATTGAGAAGGAAAACCTCCAGGATGATGTGGATCATTTCATATCCTATGGAACAGGCTTTCTGGAGATTGACGACGACTTTCTGAATGCCGTCAACGAGGTTTATACAGCCTTATATGACAGCAGCCTTACTATGCTATATGGTGAAAATCCAATCGCAAAGGATACTTCATCGATCAGTCTGAAGGACTCCATCATTCAGACCAGGACAGTGGGCGGTATTACTTATTATATATTCGACCGGGCATTGTCTGAAGCCGGTCTGGAAGGTCTGTGGCTGAGAGGCGTCGTAGCTGAAACCCAGGGCAAAGAAAGGATGTCTTCTATCTCCCGCCTTTCCTTAATCCTGCTTCCTATGCTTGTTCTACTTGCTATTATCGGCGGCTATCTGATCGCCGGAAGAACCTTAAAACCAATCAAGCAGATCTCTGAGGCTGCTTCCCAGATCGGAAAAGGGGATGATCTGAAGCGGCGGATCAGCATCGGTGAAGGCAGGGACGAGCTCCACCAGCTCGCTGATAACTTTAATGAGATGTTTGCAAGGCTGGAAGCTTCCTTTGAAAAGGAGCAGCAATTCACCTCCGATGCCTCCCATGAGCTAAGGACTCCTATGTCTGTGATCCTGGCCCAGTGTGAATTCTCCCTTGAGAGAGAACGGACACCGGAGGAATATGTAACCGCACTTTCTGTCATACAGCGACAGGCAAGAAGAATGTCCGGGCTGATCAATGATATGCTTGATTTCACAAGACTCCGTATGAAGACAGACCGCTATCCCTTGGAACACTATGACCTGTCGGAAAGCGTTGCTTCTCTTTGTGCTGATATGGCTCTCATCCGTGAGAAGAACATTGAGCTATCCTACGATCAAATTGAAAAAGGAATCATATATAGAGGAAACAAGGCTCTTCTTACCCGTGCACTGACGAATCTGATCTCCAATGCCTATCGCTATGGAAAGCAAAACGGCCATATCCAAGTATCCTTGCATCAGATAAATGAAACGGTTATTATCGTCGTAGCGGACGATGGTGTAGGGATTGCTGAAGAAGAACAGGACAAGATCTTTCGTCGTTTTTATCAGGGAGACAATTCAAGAAGCGCAGTAGGTACGGGACTGGGCTTATCCATGGCAGAGGAGATTGTTCGCTTTCACGGAGGTAAAATAGAGCTGCAAAGTAAAAAAGATCTGGGAAGTACCTTTAAGATCATACTTCCCAAGTAAATTTTTATTTTATTGCTTGTATTAATGTTCATCTAATGTTTCCTCTGTATACTGCAGATATCGTCAAGAAAGGAGAACATGAAAATGATAATTAAAAAACTATTTAGCACGCCGAAAAAAGCGTTCTTAACTATTATAAGCTTTATTGCAAGTATTGCCGTCCTTAGCACGGGAACGGCCTATGCCGCAAGTGCAATTGCACAAAATTCATCTATCGGAGCAGAAAATGCAAGTAACTTTGCTTTCGCTGATGCGGGTATTGATCCGACCACCGCAAAAGAAGTTCGTACAGAATTTGATCATGAGCAGGGCCAGTTTGTATATGAGGTAGAGTTTATCGCAAACGGTACAGAATATGAATACTGGATCAATGCCTCCAATGGCAGCGTGGTAAAGAAGGATATCGAAATTGTGGAACTGGATCGCACAAATGCCACAACCACTACCCAGATTACTCTGGGGCAAGCAAAAGAGATTGCTCTGAAGGATGCAGGCCTTACTGCCGGCAGTGTTACCTTTACTACTGCTAAGCTTGATAATGAAGATGGTATTGCAGTATATGAGATCGAGTTTTATACAGACAATGTTGAATATGAGTATGAAATCAATGCGTCTACCGGTGCTATCTACAGTAAGAGCAAAGAAATTCATAATGAGCAGAAGCCTACGGCTGCTGTAACTCAGGAGCCCACAAAAGCGGCAGCTCAGGAAACTTCTGGCGAGGTAAAGCAAAACAATACTGATAACAACACGAATGCTACGAAGTCTGAGACAAGCAAAACGCAGTCAGCTTCCAGTCGGATTGGTCTTGAAGCAGCAAAAGCAAAGGCTCTGGCAGATGCCAAGGTGTCAGCATCAAACGTGACTTATACCAAGGCGAAGCTTGACAACGATGACGGCATCTCAGTATATGATATTGAATTCTATACTTCCTCCTATGAATATGAGTATGAAATCAACGCTTACAGCGGTAAAATCCATGACAAAGATATTGAAGCACGCAAAAGCAGCTCAGGAAGTAAAGAAAGCCAAACAAAAGAAACGGATGCAAAGGACAGCTCCAGTACCTATATTGGAATTGACAAGGCAAAGAAAATAGCTGTTAACCATGCTGGTCTTTCCCTCTCCAACGTAACCTTCTCTAAGGCCAAGCTGGATAAGGAGGACGGAAGAACTGTTTATGAAATCGAGTTCTATAAGGGCGGTATCGAATATGATTATGAAATTGATGCAGCCTCCGGAAAGATCCTTGAGCATGATTCTGAACGAGATGACTGATCCTTGACATTGTTACGCCATATCCATTCGTAGAAGCAGAAATACAGAAATAAGGAGTGTTGCTCACACTAACAGTTAATTGTTGGTGTGAGCGGCACTCCTTTTAAGATTTTCATCCAAAGTGCTCCACTTGTATCATGCAGGTCTAATCTGTCCCGGTGTCTCAACCACATCCGTGTTAAAACGCTGACAGACCTCATTATAATCCTCGTACCTACTTACAATCCAGATTCCCAGTTTTGCATACCTCTTCACCAGACTGCAGAGATCCTCCGATGCAAAAGGAACGCGAACCCAGCTTGTATCTTATGGGCGGAAAGGTTAGCTACTAAAACCCAATGATAATCTTTCCTTTTGCCCGGAGCTTCCCATCTGCTAAAATCTCCGGCAGCCTCTCAAGACTTGCTTTTTCATATACCATTGACTGCACATCGATCTTATTAAAATCAATTAAATTAACAGCACGCTGCTGGGTGTAGGGATTGATAAAAGATGCCTTTATGGTAATTTCCTTTTTGAATATCTCAAAGGGCTTTATGCTTAATGTATCCTGGGGCGCAGTCAGTCCAAAGAGCATGACGGTTGACTTTTTACCGGCAAGGGAAATCGCCTGCTCCATGGTTTTAACAGAACCTACACATTCAATCACCGTCTGTATCCTATGGATCCCATTGTCTGCAAGCACCTTTTCCACATCCTCATGAATGGGATCAATACAGATATCAGCTCCCAGCTTCTTAGCCAGCTCATACTTCTCTTTTACCGGCTCTAAAAGGATCAGTTTTCCTGCTCCTGAAGCCTTCGCAAGCTGCATCATTAACATTCCGATCATCCCCCCGCCAATCACCATCACCGTG
>JAJUHH010000003.1 GCA_029267975.1 Clostridiales bacterium | reverse complement strand
TTTGATAAAGGGATAGAACTCCGGCTTCTGTGCCGGCGCTACCTCCAGATTGATAAATGCCGTAATATGTTGGCCTAATTTCAACCAATCAATCTCCGTGTGATAGCCCTTGATGATCCCCTGCTCCTCCAAACGTGCAATTCTTGCCGCTACCGCCGGTGAGGAAAGGTATACCTTCTCTGCCAGCTGCTTTAAAGGTACCCGGGCATTATCCTGAAGAATATTTAATAATTGCCTGTCGATATGATCCATGTGTTTTCACCATCCTAATTCTTAATAAATTACATGGATATGCAGAGCATTACTCTCTGCCTAGTGAATGATATCTAATTCTATACTAAGAAGGAAGTTTCTGCAAGTCTTACTCTGCTGCGCTGTCCTGCTTTAGATATGCAGCAAAGCCATCGGTATACTTAAGGCTTCCATCCTGAAAGACCCATAGAGCTTCGGTATCGCTAAGCCCCTCAATAAGCTTTAATCCATCTTCATAGGGCATATTAAAAATAACCGTAGTCAGCGCATCTGCCCAGCCGGAATCCTCCGTCACGATGGATACAGCGGTAAAGTAATCCGCCGGCATTAAGGTCTCCGGGTTGATGATATGATGATAGCGCTTTCCATTAACCGTATAATAACGTTCATAGTCACCGCTGGATACCAGGGACTTATCCCTTAAATCAAGCAGCTCGATATACTGATTATCACTTTCCTGGTCAGGGTTTTGTATGCCAACACTCCAGGGAATGCTCTCCTTCCCAGATGCATCCGTTTCCCTGAGATCTATTCCCTTGCTCCCCATTGCCCGAACATTGCCGCCAACAGATATCAGCGCATTATAATATCCCTTAGCATTGAGTTGCTGAACCACCTGCTCTGTTGCATATCCCTTGGCAATCGCTCCCACATCCAGGCTCATCTCGGGATCTTCCAGATATACGGTGGAAGCTTCTTCATCAATAATCACCTTATTAATATCCGTATGCAGTGCTTTTTCTTTTAGTAACTCCATATCCGGTAAGCTGGCATTATCCGGGTCTGCCAGGCCTGCTTCCCGATATTCATGCCATACGCGCAGCACCGCTCCAAAGGCAATATTCTTCTTTCCCTGGGACAGAGTATAGGCTTCCTTGGATTTCAGAAGTACATCGATGATCTTACGGTCTACCTTCACCGGAGCAATACCCGCATTATCATTGATGGTCTTAATATTATTCACGCCTTCGTAATCATTGTATATATCATAAAGCTCATGATATTGCTCTAAAATATCATGAACAGACTGTGCAAATTCAGAGAACTCTTCCTTACTATCGGCATAGCCGATGATTGTAGTCACTGTATCAAATAATTCTAAAAATTGCGCCTGATAACGCGTCGGCTTCTTTTCTATCAGTCCGCAGCCGGTCATGTTAACTATAATAGTAATAAGTAAAGTAATTACAATAATCCTACGTTTCAAGATTTCACCCCATATTTTCTTTCCCTTGTATGATGCATTCATCAATGGATCAATAAATATTATGCCGATCCATAGGTTACACATCCTACATTATAGCAAAAAGCTGCTGTAAACACTACTGTTTTCATGTTTACAACAGCTATTCTGACAATTGAATGTTACTGTTCACCCTAACTAGACTTGATATTAAGATCTTGGCAAAGGTTCCTGCGCGGAGCCGCTTCCGCTTAGTTGCGTTTCATAACAGTACGTAAGGCTCTACAGTACAGAGCCTAAGTACTGACGAACGCAAATAATACTCCGCTCCGGAATCCTTTGCCTGAATCTTAACTATTTAACTACTGAAGGGTGAACAGTAACTATTTAATTCTGCCTGTCTTTCAATCACTCACCCAAATTACTGAGCGTTTGCAGCTGCCTTCTCTACGTTAGAGATGAAATCTGTAACATGAACGGTTACGGATGCTGCTAAATCAGCGTCGCCTGCCTTACCGTCTTCTGTAACAGCAATACCCTTAACATCTGCAACTTTCTTACCGGTAACATATTTAGCAAATGCATTTGCCTGCTCATACCACTCTTTGCCGATACCGGATGCCTTCTTCATTCCATAGCCTTCCTTCAGTTCCTGCTTGGTCTGAGGAGCAACTGTTAAATCAGAAGTAACTACACCTGCTGTTGAGAAGTTAACGTTACCCTGAGAAGCATCAATTGTACAGCTTGTGATCTTGCCATCTTTATCTAAGGTAAGTGCTGTATAGAAGGAATAAGCCTGAGCTAAACCATCGCCATCAGCAGATGCATCTTTAGACTGACCCATATCTGTAGTAGTTGCAAGACCAAGCTTATCGCCTTTCTTTGCACCTAAATCGCTTGCATTAGCAGCAGCCTTAGTTACAACTTCAATGAAATCACCGATATGTACAGTAATTGTAGCAGCAAGATCAGCGTCGCTTGCTACACCTTCTTCATTAACAGCGATACCCTTAATCTGGTCAACAGTTTTGCCAACGCAGTATTTAGCAAAACCATCAGCCTGCTCATACCACTCTTTACCGATGCTGGAAGAGCCCTTCATACCATAAGCTTCCTTCTTCTCCTGCTTTGTCTGGAATACAGTTGCAGGATCAGTTGTTAACTTACCTTCTGTTGAGAAGTTAATCTTTGTCTGAGCAGCATCAATCTTACAATCTACGATCTTACCATCCTTGTCAACTAATACAGCTGCGATCATGGAATCGATTTCTCCAAGACCATCCTTTTCTGCTGTAGCGTCAGTTGACTTTCCAATTGATGAAACAACTGCAAGACCGGTCTTAACAGCTTCGCTCTTAGCACCGCATCCTGTGAGCATTGACATTACCATTCCTAAGCAAAGTAACATCGCTAAAATTTTCTTCATAATTTCTTTCCTCCATTGATGTTTTGTTTATTGTTTTTTATATTAATTCCACCCTTATTCAGGGGGAATAAATATCGAGTTCATCTTTCTTCTGTGGTCTAGCCCAGGAAAGCACTGATGAAAATCAGCAGTGTATTCGCACCCATAATCAGAAGATAGTTTTTAATTGCCACAACAAAAGTTGCGGACTTATCCTGCTTTTGAAAAAATACCTTGATATTCTTCTGAACCGGCAAAATTGTGATAAGGGACAACAAACAAATTGGTGATAAATATTTAACAATCACTAGCGCAATAACTGCCATATAAGTTATATAATAAAGACCGGCAAATAAATAGAGTGCCTTTTTTCCTATATAATAAGGAAGTGTATGCCGCTTTACCAAAATATCTTTCTCTAGATCGCAGATATTATTGGCTAACATAATATTGGCAGTGGTGCAAAAGGGTATTACGGCAAATAATAGCAATAACAAGATAGGAACAATATTCAACTGTAAGAAAATTGTCATTTCTTTAACATTCCAGCTTAAAAATGTTCCCGCCGGTGAGTTGATATAAAGGAGAATAAAGGGTATCATAATCCCGTAAAAGGCTCCCGATAAAACCTCACCCAAGGGCATCCTGGAGATCGGCAAGGGCCCATAGGTGTAAAACACACCGCAGAGAAAGCAAAGGCCGCCAATCAGAAAAATAACAAGATCCGTAAGGCAAGCAAGTAAGATTCCCAAAGAAGCACTTATGCCGAAAAGCACATAAATGATGATCAGTGCAGTCCTTCGCTCAAATTGCAATACCTGATGGTTACTTTTTGTATCTATGTAGTTATTAATTGCTGTTGTTGTCAGGTCAAACAGGAACATAGCCATAAAGAATATTCCTGTCAGGCTCCAATTAATTGTCTGCTTTTGATAAACCAGCAAAGCGATGGTCATAAGAAACGCAAAGATACTGGTTATTTTCGTCCTGATCTCAATATAGTCTAAAAATCGTCTCATTAAGATTTACACACTTTCTATTTGTCCGGGTTCCTGACCGATCGTCAGGAAACCCGGTGATTTTTAATATATTGATAATAATTATCAGGATAAACGTGAAGCTTTATTCAAAATTGTTATTAATTTTTCTTTCTTTTCTGCTGCTGCTGTAAGTTCATCTATGATCTTCATAGACTTCTTATAATATTTCTGCACCAACAGACGTGTGAACTTAAGACCTCCGGTCTTTGCCACAGCCTCATTGATCTCCTGGCGTGATATTCCCTGTTCCTGAGCCTTCTTCTTAAAGTCACTCAGCTTGGAAAATGCGTGGATCAGAGGAAGGGTAATAACCCCCTGTTCATAATCAGACTGAACTGGCTTAAAAGCCGTCTCAACCGTATCCTCAAAATCAATGCAGTCGTCAGTCAATTGAAAAATCATTCCTACGTTAAAGCCCAGCTGGCGATACAGCTTCACCTGATCCTCTCCGCAATCGGAGAAGATTGCACCAGCATAATAGGATGCTTCAAAAAGTGCCGCAGTCTTACCGGATATAATCTTCAGATAATGATAAATCGAAAGATTAATATTCCCGTTATTAATATGCTGGTTCAGTTCCCCCAGGCAGACCCTTTCCACATAATCAGGTAATGCAAGATCTACATAATCCTTCTTATTCTCCAGGGAGGCTGCCATACGAAGGGCTACACTTAACAGATAGTCCCCGCATATTACAGCAGTACGCTTACCGTATTTCTTCTGTAAAGTAACATTTCCACGTCGAAGCTCTGCGTTATCAATGATGTCATCATGCACCAACGTTGCTAAGTGCAAAAGCTCAATTGCCGTCGCCATCTTAATTGCATTCGTATGAATATATCCGTCCTCATTCTCTGAACAGGTGATTACGGAGACAGCGCGAATATATTTGCCTTGAGAGGACATCAGATGCTTCGTATATTCCCGGATGATCAGCGGTGACTTGGATAGTACTCGTTCCAACTCCTGCTTCACCAGTGCGAGTGCATCTTCGGAACGGATCAGCTCCATTCCTTCATCATTTCTTATTACATTAATCATTATAAATATACCACTTTCTGACGAACGGAATTCTCTTCCACAGCTTCTTCAGGCCGGGCATTGCATAATAGTCAAGACCTAAGGTTCTACCAGCGCCAATTAAAACAGCGATTCCGGCAAAGATCATCCAGAAGGTTCCTAAATACAAACCGGTGGTACATACAAACATAAATTGAAGGACCAGAGAAACAGCTGCGGCAGGAGCAGTGAATAAGCCTCCCATAAGCGCTAAACCAACTAAAATCTCAGCGATAACAATGAAAATCTGCATAAACATCTGTACCCCGTCATTGGGTAAGATCAATTTATCAACAAACCAATTCATTAAGGGAATATCCAGCTTAAATGCATAATCGCTGATTGCAGAATGTGCCAGTTCCTTACCGCTTACAAAGATCACCTTGAACAGTCCAAGGATATTCCAGTTAGCAAGAACATGACCAACGCTTGCAGCAACTTCACCTGCTGCCTCACCGCCTTCTACGGTTGCGGAGGAAGCTGCGTCAGCAGTGACCTGGATTGCACGTGTTGCATGGGTAGATACCATATTTACAACTTTAATCACACCATTTGCTGCTGCAGTGGTAGCAGAGGAGGCAGCATCGGGAGTGCTTCCGCCTGCGCTAGGATTAAGAATGCTATTATACCACGCAGTTGCTCCACCAAAGAAGCCTGCTAACTTAGGACTGGTAAACCATCCCTCTACGATCTTCATGATACCTTCAAATACCCATACTGCGCCAAGCCATACACGAAGCGGAACCAGTAAGAAGCTGGGTGTACGATTGGAGAAATGTCCTCCTACAAAGCTTCTGCAGTTACGTACTGTAAAGAACTCATTTTTTACATAATGGAAAATCTTATTCCAGCCAAGTACCTGGATAAAGTAAACGATATTAATAAAGTGCTTTGCAAACATTGCAAGGAAGGAGGGCATGCTGAAGAAGTGTCCGGGCAGACCCACATGGCATACGCCGTAACGTCCGCCGATACATACCATTACGCCGTGGAACTTGGGCTTGTAAACCTCAAGCTCACCCTTGCCGGTTAACTGGCTGATGATATTATGTGCAGCCACATCGGCGCTTTGCTCACAGTTCTCAACCATCTGCGGAACCGGGCGCTCCTCGCCTTCGGGTACATAGTACATATTATCGCCGATCACATATACATTTTTGTCTTTGCTGGAACGAAGGTATTCATCCACCTGAATACGTCCGCCGCGGGTGATCTCAAGATCCTTGGAGCTCTGAACCACATCATTACTCTGGATACCTGCTGCCCAGATAATGGTGCCCACACTGTAACGTGTTACCTGCTCACCCTGCTTAAGCTCAATATAATCAGAACCAACGCCGGTTACAAAAGCGCTCATTATGAGTTTAACACCCATTTTCTCAAGACGTCTTGCAACCTTTAAGGATAATTTCTCCGGTAGATTAGGGATCGGTCTGCTCAGACCATCTACATTAACCATGCTGACATCTTCACGAGCAATGCCAAATTTTTCACAAAGAATAGGAACATACTCCGCCAGCTCACCGATCATCTCTACACCGGTAAATCCGGCACCAACAACATAAAAGGTTAATAATCTTCTTCTTTCTTCTCTGTTTGAAATTAAAGCAGCCTTACGGAAGGTAGTATGAATATGATCTTTTAAAACAACTGCATCCTCATAGGACCACAGTTTAAAGGTATGTTCTTCAGCACCTGGGATACCGAAATATGTCGGCTTGGAGCCTGCTGCAATCACTAAAATATCATAGGGATAGGATTCATTCTCCCCTGTGACAATCTTCTTCGTATAATCGATCGAGGTGACCGTATCCATTTTTACATTAACCTTACGTCCGGCGAAGACCTTATCCAGGCTAATTTTAATGCTGTCTTCGTCCACACGGTTTGCTGCAACTTCGTGAAGCTCAGTTAGCATGGTGTGGAATGGATTCTTGTCAATGATGGTGATGCTGACATCCTTCGATTTCTTTAGTCGTTTTTCTAATTTTTTGGCTGTCAATATACCTGCATAACCAGCCCCTACTATAACTATTCTTTTCTCCATGTCTGCTCCTTACCTCTTTAACTATTCTGCAAAACATTCATCCTATTTTGTTAACTTTATAACAATCATATGCGCAGTAACCTGAATGTTATTGGATACATTTTTATCAACGCTACTAGTATATCACCTTTTTTATAAATTGCAAACCCATTTTTCAAAAAATAGTTAAAAAGGCTACTCTTTCTGCCGGAAAATATTGTCGAATTTTCAAGATAAAGACAGAAAAAGAACAGGACAAGAATTGAATTCCTGTCCTGTTCTCCTGGGTTTATTTAAGCGAATCTTTGGTAGTAAACATCTTTTTCAACGGAATTACGGCTGCTTTCCGATGTAAGCCAGGATACCGCCATCTACATAAAGGATATGACCATTGACGAAATCGGAAGCATCGGAAGCTAAGAAGATTGCCGGTCCAGTCAGATCCTCTGTGGTTCCCCATCTTCCAGCCGGAGTCTTGGAGATGATGAAATCATTGAAGGGATGTCCGGGAACGCGAAGAGGTGCTGTCTGAGGTGTCTCAATATAACCGGGTCCGATACCGTTGCACTGAATATTGTAGCCGCCGTATTCTGAGCAGATATTCTTTGTTAACATCTTAAGACCACCCTTAGCTGCTGCGTATGCAGATACAGTCTCACGGCCCAGCTCGCTCATCATGGAGCAAACATTGATGATCTTTCCGTGGCCCTTCTTGATCATACCCGGAATAACAGCCTTGGATACGATGAAAGGTGCATTGAGATCCACATCCACAACCTTACGGAAATCAGCTGCTGACATTTCAAGCATAGGAGTACGGCTGATAATACCGGCATTGTTCACCAGGATATCGATTACTCCGACCTCCTTTTCAATCTGTGCTACCATGGCATTCACTGCATCTTCATCGGTTACGTCACATACATAACCATGAGCCTTGATGCCAGCTTCCTCGTAAGCTTTTATACCATTGGCAAGCTTCTCCTCGTTGATATCATTAAAGCAAATAGTAGCACCTGCAGCAGCGTATGCAGTAGCAATGGCAAAACCAATTCCATAAGATGCGCCTGTAATAAGGGCAACCTTGCCCTGCAGTGAAAAACGATCTAAATATTGATTCATATTACTTTCTCCTTTCTTTATTCTAACGCAAATAGTACTTAAATGTAGATCAACTATATAAAATCAACTTTATAAAAACCTTAATTATAAAACCTTAAGCTAAAATCCGGCTTCCACACCATAGACCTCAATCTGAGTCAGTGCCGGAAATGGTGAGGGATCATCTGCTTTGATCAGGTCACTGAGTATCAACCAGCTGATCTTCTCTTTCTGAATATTAAGCACCTGTCCCTTATCGGTCTTCTCAAGGTTACAATTACAGCTTGTTCCGTCACTGAAGCGAAGCGTTGCCCTGATCCACCAATTGTCATGAGGGAAGTCTGCTCTTGTGTAAAGTACAATCTTATCAATATCCACAGGTCGTCCAAAATCAAGCTTAAATTCGGCATCGTCTCTGCGGTTAATTCCCCAGGACTGGTAAGGCCATTGTCCATGGGAATGGTTCTCTCTGACACCGTCAATGGCATTTCTGGCAGCAAAGACGGCCTCTCCTCTTGTCTCTACATTGGCGGTTACATGGGGATATGCGCCGTCAGCCTCATGCTGATCCATAACATTGAGTGCCAGATTCTTGTACTCCTTAATCTCTTCTTTGCTTGCTGCTCTGGCCCACAGATAATGCAGACTTCCTGAAAACACCTTGGGAGAATAGGAGCTTCGCTTCTCCGCGAAAGGAATATAATAAGTAATTTCCTGCTTGGTAAGATATAAGAAGGCATTTCCCAAAGCATCATCAACCTGGACCTTCAGGTAAGTATCCGCTTTCGAGCTACGAACCACAATCCTGTCACCCGGCTTATATTCCTGGCAGTATACCAGACCAACCTCATCTGCTGCCATATTCTGAGCCAGAATATTCCCCTGGCTGTCCTGAATCTCAATTGATAAATCCATTATGACCTCCGGCTTCTCTTATCTTAAATCCTTCATAGCAACGGCATCCATATCATCAAAGTCCTGATTCTCACCAACCATACCCCAGATGAAAGTGTAGGCCTGTGTACCACTGCCGGAATGGATGGACCAACTGGGTGATATTACAATATCACGATTTCTCATAATAATATGTCTGGTCTCTGTAGGCTCTCCCATATAGTGGAATACCAATGCATCCTCGGGCATTTCAAAATAGAGGTATACTTCCATTCTTCTGTCATGGGTATGGCAGGGCATGGTGTTCCAAACACTGCCGGGTTTCAGCTTGGTCATACCCATAACCAGCTGGCAGCTCTCAACCTGACCGGGAAGGATATATTTTGTTATTACTCTGTGATTGGAGCTTTCCAGGGAACCCAGCTCTACATTGACGCAATTCTCAGGTTTAATGTGTACGGTAGGGTAGGTTTTATGTGCCGGTGCGCTGTTGAAATAGAATAAAGCAGGGTTCGCTTCGTCTTCACTGGCAAATATGATATCCTTGGAACCCATTCCGATATACATGCCTTCCTTATATTCCATGGGATATACTGTGCCGTCTACTGTGATGCTGCCCTTGCCGCCGATATTGATTACACCTAACTCTCTGCGCTCCAGGAAATACTTGGCGCGGATCTCCTCTCCTGCAGTTAAGGTCAGTGGTGTTAAGGGAACTGCTGCACCTATGATGATGCGGTCAATATGGCTGTAAACCATCTTGATCTCGCCGAGTACAAACAAATTCTGTACCAAAAATTCCTCTCTTAGCTGCTCCGTTGTATAGTGCTTTACATCCTTTGGGGATACTGCTGTTCTAAGTTCCATCATAATACCATCCTTTCTGAACAATGTTTATTTTTCAATCTCTTAAAGTTATTTGATCAAGTAAGTTATGTTATCCTTAGTAGTATATAGACTGATCTGTATATATAATATAGCATATCATATTTTCTTTTTCCTGTCGTTTATTATCATAAATATTGAATTTAATGAACACACGTGTTAGAATGAGTTTTATATTAAGAAAACTATGGTTTTCCCTTGATTACATGCATGATCGACCAGAAAGGAAGAAAGTCAATGAAGGAATACAGTTCCTGTAAGCTAGCAGTTGAAAACTGTGTCAAAGAAAAATACTTTGCGATTGCACACCTATTCTTTGAAGAGAAAACAATGGACATGCATATCCATGACTGTTATGAAATCTACTATTCCATCTCCGGAGGAAAGCAATTCTTAATTGACAATAAATCCTATAAAATTGAGCCCGGTGACCTATTCTTTATCAACCAATATGAAAGTCATTATTTAAGTCAGATCGACCAGGAAGAGTATGAGCGTATTGTTATTTCCATTCATCCTGATTTCTTGCGCTCCCTTTCCAGCAGCAAGACGGAGCTGGATTACTATTTCACCCACCGGGACCCCGGCTTTAGTCATCGTATTTCCTTAGATAAAGCCGGTCAGCAGAGATTTTTGTATTATATACATAAGATCACAAGCTTGACAGGCTATGCAGAGGATCTGTTAGAAAAAATAGCCTTTACAGAGTTGATGATTTTCTTAAATAAAGAAATTCTCCAGCGGCAGGAAAAAGAGGCGATCTTGGAGAACTTCCACTATCAGTATGATCAGCAGGTTAATAGTATTTTGGAATATATTAATCAAAATATCGGTGAGCCCCTTTCCATACAACAACTGGCGGATCATTTTTTCCTGAGCAAATCCTTTATCTGCAGGATCTTTAAGCAGTCTACGGGAACTACCATTAATAAATACCTCACCGCCCGCAGAATCAGTATTGCCAAGTCCCTGCTGTCTGAGGGGGCCAGTGTCAATGAAGTATGTGAGCGCTGCGGCTTCTTAGACTACAGTACCTTCTTAAAGTCCTTTACAAAAATAGTAGGCGTATCCCCCAAGAGATACGCCATGTATAATAACCGTATTTAATTATTTTCCAGCTTTACCGTTCTCTTCTTCCAACGCCCGGAGAAAAAGAACCAGAGACAGATGAGAATTGTGGTAGCACTACCAAGGGGAACTGCATATCCTACTCCGGGCAGCCCTAATCCGACTACTTTACTGAGCAGATATGCCATGGGAACACGCATTACGATGGCCGTCAGGATATTGCAGATCAGGGAAAAGGTTGTGTGACCCGTTCCAACAAAGAAGCCCATCATACTGAAGGCTGCCGGTACCAGCAGATAGTCGTAGCAAAAAGCAAACAAGTAAGGAATACCTACCTCGATCAGCTCCGGATCATTGGAAAACATCCGGAGGACCTGCTGGGGAAAAAGCCTGGTCAGTGCAAAGATTGTAATGGTAATGAGGTAGGAAATCCCCATACCGGTAAGCATAGTTTTGATGGCACGATCGTTTTTCTCTGCACCGATGTTCTGTGCAACCATGGCTGAAATTGCGGCATTCATAGCAATTGCAGGAAGAATAGCAAAGCCGTTATATTTTCCTACCGCCCCTACTGCTGCGGATGCCGTCACGCCCATACCATTGACCAGGGCCGTCATAAACAGGAAGGAAAAATTACTGATTAAGTTCTGAACGGTAAGCGGAATTCCCAGCTTCAGAAGAGAAGCCAGATGCTCCTTATGTATGCGGAAGGAGCTTAAGGAGAAATCAAATACAAAATTCTTTCTCTTAAGATAAATAACACATAGCAGCATACTAATTGCCTGTGAAATCACAGTGGCAATTGCTGCACCGAACGCTCCCTGATGAAAGCCTCCTACCAGCAAAAGATCAAGTACAATATTGGTGAAGCAGGCAATGGTTACAAAATACAAGGGACTCTTACTATCGCCCATGCCTCGCATGATAGCACTAAGGGCATTATAGCCAAAGATAAATATGGTACCCAGCGAAGTAACAACAAGATAAACGGATGCTTCTGAAAATGATTCTGCAGGAGTCTGTATTAATCGCAGAATACCATCCTTAAAGATGAGCATGACTGCCGTCATAACCACAGCCACAGTAAACAGTGTAGTCAGCAGGGTACCGATAATTCTGCTGAGCTGCTTTGTCTTCTCTGCCCCTACGGATTGGGCGATCATTATGGTTCCTCCGGTACTGATGCCAACAGCAACATTGAGGATCAGGTTGGTTACCTGTCCGCCGATATTGACACCGGACATACTGGCAGTTCCGTTAAACTGACCTACGATGATCATATCCGCCACACTATAGATGGTTTGGATAACATTTGAAATAATAAACGGGATGGCAAAGATAATCAATTGCTTGGCAACATTTCCTTTTGCCAGGTTCTTTTGTTCGTACATACATCATTTCCTCTTCTTCTCATTTTTATTTACATTAGAATATCTTACCTTTTAATCTCGCCCTAAGTCAATGTGAAAATCATGTATAAAATATGTATTATTCTGTAGTTTACAGCAAAAAAGCTGTCGCCAATCAAATTAGATTTGTTTGGCAACAGCATGATTTGATTTTGAAAGTAAGTGTCATCCCCGTTGTTATTTCAATCGCTACTTAACCTATCCGCTTCTTATTTGCATTTCTTACCCTTATGCCTCATTAACGGAAATTCCCCGCTCTTCTTCAGTTTCTCAAAATGTTCTGCGCGTTTGGACTGTAGCTTGGCTGCTTCTGCCTTGTCCATAACACCCAACTGAACCAGCTTATCCATAACCTTATTTTGTGCTTTCATTTCTTCTTCCAGCAGGGCATATACCTCATTCTTCTGGTCCGCCGTTAAGGTATCCCACTTTTGGATGGCTTTGTTGACTCTTTCTTCAAATAGTGCACGCTTTCCACCCTTATGCTCCTGGTCCTTATCCGACTGTGTCACCGTCTGTGTATCTGTATCCGTCGCAGCTGCAAAGGCGGTAGCTGGACTGACTCCAGCAATTGCCATCGCACAAACAATGGCAAAACCAAATAATCGCGTTTTAAACATTCAGCTCCCTCACTTTCTCAATAAACAGCGGGGCGAAGCACTGACTTTCTAGTTTAGTATTCCCAATGTTACATAGAATTTTGTTGTTAATTACAACCATTTTATATGATCTTTTAAAAATCGACCTAATTCTAATCCTGCATCACTTTATCAATCAGGTGCAGCAGCTCTTCCATTTTGATCGGCTTTGCCAGATATTCGTCCATGCCCTGATCTATAGAATGTTCCCTTTCCTCTGTAATATCGAGAGCAGTCAGTGCTATGACCGGAACATGGCCACGGACGGCTTCCTCCTGCCTGATGATCCTGACCGCTTCAAATCCGTCCATCCCTGGCATTTGAATATCCATAAGAATAACATCAAAATGCTGCTTCTGATAAGCCTGCACTGCTTCCTCCCCATTGGATGCCAGGGTAAGATTATGCCCCTGCTTCCTTAGCATTTTGGATAGGATCAGACGATTAATAGGATCATCCTCTGCTATCAGAATGTTATATTTATGGACGGATTGATAAGGGGCCCCATTAATTCCTTCCATTGGTGGATTCACAGGTTCTGTAAATGGAATCTCAAAGATAAAGTTACTGCTCTTTCCTTCTTCACTTTCTACCCATAGGATACCGCCCATCATTTCCACCAACTGCTTACTGATGACCAAGCCCAGCCCTGTACCCCCATATTTTCTGGTATAGGAGTTATCTATCTGGCTGAATTTGTGAAATAATTTACCGATATCCTTCTGCGATATTCCTATACCGGTATCCTTCACTGAAAATCGCAGCATATTCACCTGTTGGGTATTTGCATAGCTGCTTATGGTAACAGTAATCTCTCCGGAGGGTGTGAATTTTAGAGCATTACCGATCAGATTATTGAGTATTTGCTGCAGTTTGCCTGAATCTCCGTACAAATAATGGGGTACATTATTGTCATATCGTATGCTAAGCTTAAGTCCCTTTTCCGCAACCTGAAGCTCATGGAGTCTGCTGATTTCCTCCATCATGGAAATAAGAGAAAACTCCGTATTTATCAGCTCAAACTTCCCAGACTCCATTTTTGAAAAGTCCAAAACATCGTTAATGATCCTTAATAAATTATCCGCACATTTTTTGGCAGTGAGCAGGTTTTTGCTTTGTTCCTCCTTTAGTGAGGTCATTAGTGTAAGATCAATCATACCTATGATCCCATTAATAGGGGTTCGGATTTCATGGCTGATATTGGCCAGAAATTCGCTTTTTACCCGGTTTGCCTTCTCCGCATCTTCCTTGGCCCTTAATATATCAAGCTCGGCAAGCTTTAGCTCCGTGACATCGTCCATCACCACCAGCATCTGTTTTACACTGCCGAAGAACATGGGAATAAAGCTGGTGCGAAACCACGGTGGCACCTGCCTGTCTTCCATCAGGTATTTATGCTGCAGAATGATATTTCTTGCGGGGATGCCTGTTCTAAACACCTCCCGCATGGTCAATCTCACCTGGCAACAAAAGCACTCTTCCCCATTACCACAGCCGGCAGCATAAGAGCCGATACATTTTAAGCCGTCTCCAAACCTTCGCCCAATCACCTGGTCAAGTCCGGTCCCAAGCATATGAAGCATCGTACTATTGACATTTGTAATCACCAGGTCCTGATCAAGCTGCAGAATTCCAATCGGCATGGCATTATAAACCTGCCTTATGGTATTATGCTCAGCCAGAAGTTTTTGTACTAACTGCTCCTTTTCCCCCATCCAACTATTTTGCCTGTACATGTAAATGCCTTCTCCCCCACATCAGCATCCCCATCTTTCACTGTGTTTAATATTAACTTAACCTCATTTAAGGTTCTGTCCATTAAAGAAAAGCTGAAATCCCGCATTCTCCATTGCAGACACATGCCCGTAATAATGGAGGTCAGGATATCAGCTACTGCTTCCGGCTTCCATTCCTCTCGGACCCGGCCGGTCTCCCATGCTATTTCTATCATTCTCTTTAAAGCTTCCACTCTGCGAAAGAATATGGAATTGACTTTATTCTCAAGCTCCGGTTCTGATTTTAAGCTGCCATAAGCCTGATATACTGCTGTGATTGCAGGGTAGGTTTCATAATAAGCGATAATTCTATGGATAGCATAAAAAATACCTTCAAGAGTATATCCATAGGATTCAATCGCTGAGCGGAAGATTTCACTATCATAGCTTGAAAACTGATCTAATACGGCGATCAGAATATCGTTCTTTCTGGGGAAAATCTTATAGATCAGGGCCTCTGATATTTTTAATCTTCTGGCGATTTCTTTGGTTGAAACATAATGGAAGCCCTTCTCATGTGCAAGTTCCACTGCGGTATATACTATAAATTCTCTTCTTTGGGCTGTATTCATATTCATTATTCATACTCCCTTAGCTATCTTTTGTGCAACCGGCTACCTATGCCTTATGCTGCTTCTGTAATTAGTTCCAATTGCATCCATTACCACATATTTACTGGAAAATATTATATAATTACTATCAAAATTTGTCAACATATAATTCCTTTTGTCGCTTATAAAGAGAAATTATGTTATGAAACACCCCATGATTTTCCTGCCTACATGGACATCCCTATGGGTTTATGCTATACTATTCTAGGATGTGCAGAGTATCCTGACCAGTCGTGAAAAGAGTCGTATGATCCTCTGCTCAAGTAAAATAAATGGGAGGATTAAGGAATGAACCCGGAAGCTGAAGTTATAGTTCAAGCAAATGATCCAAAATTGGAATCAAAACGAATTACTTTTTATCTTATTATTACCTTTGTACTTACCTATGCAGTTGAGATCGGCATTATTGCACCCTGGATCAGGGGAGGCGATTCAACAAAGGCCGCCATCGCGCAATCATTGATTGCCGGAGTTATGTTCATACCGGCCATTGCAGTTATCATTACCAGGCTTATTACCCGTGAAGGCTTTCGCAACAGCCTCTTAGTATTATCCGTAAAAAGTAACCTGCGCTTCTATCTTATTGCCTGGTTCGGACCTGCCGTATTAACCCTTCTCGGTGCGGTGCTGTATTTTCTGATCAACCCGGGTACTTTTGATTTAAGTATGGGCTTTTTGCTTGATACCTATAAGAATGCCGGTATCGATGCTGACGCCAACCAGCTTAAAATCTCTTTGCTGAGTCAGATGTTGATGGGCCTTGTACTTGGACCGCTGATGAATTTCATCAACTGCTTCGGTGAAGAATGGGGCTGGCGCGGATATCTGCTGCCAAAGATGAAAGAAAAATTTAATATTCTGCCGGTTTTATTGATCAATGGCGTAATCTGGGGCTTATGGCATGCTCCTCTCACTGTATTGGGACATAATTATGGAACCGGGTATGCCGGGTATCCTTTCACAGGTATTCTGGCTATGTGTATATTCTGCATCACCTTAGGAACCATATTCTCATACATTACAATAAAATCAAAAAGCTGCGTTCCGGCCATCTTTGCTCATGGCAGCCTCAACGCCCTGGCTGCGTCAGGTATCTATTTTACCTCAGATGGTGGTAATCCTTTTATCGGACCGGCACCTACAGGCATCATCGGTGGAATTGGCTTTCTGATCCTTGCAATTATTATGGGGCTCAAATTAATCAAAGAGGAGAAGCAGGCAGCTCTTTCAAGGAAGGAAGGCTGATGAGTCGTAGCTCTCATTAGTTTCATAGCTTATCTGGAGGTATAATGTCATGAAGAAAATTCTTATGATTGGTACAGGAGGGACGATCGCTTCCAAGTCAACGCCAAGCGGACTGCATCCCCAACTGACACTGGATGAAATATTAGAATACATCCCAGCCATTTCTCAGCTTTGCGAGGTTGATACCTATCAACTGTGCAATATCGATAGCACCAATGTCTCACCTGAGATTTGGAGCAGCCTGGCCAAAACCATAAGAGAACACTATTATAGCTATGACGGTTTTGTCATCTGTCACGGAACAGATACGATGGCTTATACCGCAGCCGCCTTATCCTACCTGATTCAAAACTCTCCGAGGCCAATTATAATTACCGGTGCCCAACGACCCATTAATGTTGAGGTTACAGATTCTAAGACCAATTTGTATGACAGCTTCCTCTATGCAGTATCGGATCAGGCCGTTGGAGTACAGATCGTATTTAACGGTAAGGTGATTCTGGGAACCAGGGCCAGAAAGACCTATTCCAAAAGCTTTCAGGCCTTCTCCAGCATTAACTATCCCTATCTTGCCGTAATACAGGATGGGCATTTGATCCAGTATATCACCAGGAAGACCCCTTACGGATTGGGGTCAGAGCCGGCCTTTTATGAAAAGTTAAATCCCAAGGTGGGACTTTTTAAGCTTACTCCGGGCGTGGACTCAGATGTCCTGGCCTTTATGCTTGAGAAGTATGACGCAGTAGTGATTGAAAGCTTCGGGGTGGGCGGCATTCCCACTCTTCCCAGATATCGTTATTATGAGGTAATCAAGGAAGCCATCGACCGGGGCAAGATCATCGTCATGACTACCCAGGTACCCAATGAGGGCAGCGACATGACCGTCTACCAGGTTGGAAACGAGTTAAAAAGCAAGGTAAATATTCTGGAAGCCTATGATATGATCACGGAGGCTGTCTTATGCAAGCTGATGTGGATTCTGGGCCAGACCTCCGATCCGGAGGAAGTCAAAAGACTATTCTATACCACCATAAGCAACGACATTCTATATTAGCAGGATGATGTACCGTAAGATACAGGATAATATAAATAATATAGCAATTGATATTAGATAAGAGAAGAAGGCTGGGAGCAGTAACATGTATCCCGTAATACACTGTTTGCCGAACAGATTGTTGATTTTGCTATGCCAAAACATTATATGTAAACAATTATGTTAACATAATTGTTTGATTGATGGCATACAAAATCAATAAGATGTCCGGCAATCTGTGTGTGGGGATATATGTTACTGCTCCTAGCTTCTTTTAAATTATCAGTTATATTACTCCTGTACATTCGTTAAATCTACACTTATCTGAAGACTTTCTTCCGTGACAGCAAAGGCCACATAGGCGATTGCACCTGACGAATCCTTAGCACTGTAGATCTTAAGCTCAGAAGCATCACTGGTCACTGCTTCCTCCGTAAAGCCCTTAGCTTTCAGCTTCTCTACATAATCCTCAAAATCCTCTTGTCCGGTACCTGCTACCATAATGGAACAGGATACATCAGAATTGATTACATAGGTGACCTGGCCATTGTTCATCTTGGGGAGCTCTGCCGCTGCTTTATCCTCCGGCCAATCAAAGGAATCACCCATTTGAATATAGGTTCCGTCCTCACCTTCCATTCGGAAGTTTCCGTTCTCATCATTATCAATGACCAGCTCCTCACCATCCTGCCCCTGAATGGTCAGACTGCCACTGTCACTATCTAAATCGATATCCACATCATTACCCACTGCCTTCTCAAGGATGCCCTCGGTGATACTATCCCCTATTCTTTGTTTTAAATTACAGCTTACCGCAAATAGGAGCATTGCGGTGATTATTCCAAATGCAGCAATTTTTCGAAGCATCTAATTATCCTCCCATTCACTCTTCTACCAGAACACCGTTTACAATACCACCTTTTGATTCGATGGCAGCTCCTGCTTCCTTAAATAGGGCAAGCGCCTTTTCCTTAGTCATATCTTCCTTAATACGCAAGATATCGTATTTAGTACCCTGATCAGTATTGGCTATGACAAATTCATACCGGTCCTCTCCCAGGCGCATAAAAAGGTAGCTTGTATGGGGCGATTCCTCACCACGTGCATCGTACCTTCTGCCGGTGGTGATAAGACAGCTCATATCACCGTTAGCTTCCTTTAAGAATTCCTCTACTTCGTAATAGATAATAGTTCCGTCTCTTTCCCTGGCTGTTTCACTATAGTAGTAGCCCTGCTCCAGATCACAGTTACCGCTTTCCCATACCTTATCACCGGCTTTCGAATCCCAGCCATCCTTCTCCAGTACATCTTCATATCCAAAAGTAAGATTAGGTCCGGCTTTCTCAATAAAGCCGTCATAGCCGGCCAGCATCAGCTCCCCCTCATAGCGGCCATCCTTATTATCCAGATTAAGCAGATCGTACTGAATACCGGAAGCAAAGCCTAAGCCGGCGGAAACCAGTGTCAAAGTGACGAAGCCTTCATATTCATTAATTGCCTCCTCATGCTTTTTATTTAACGCATTCCAATAGTCAAGAATATCCGATATGGTTTTAAAATTACCGCCTAATTCCACATCATCTTCTTCCTCATTATCCTCTTCCAAGTCTGCGGGCCAGGTGTCAGCGGTATCGCTATCTTCAGCATTCGAAGCAGCATCTCCAGTGATCTCTCCACCTGTATCCACCCTGTCCTCTTCTATGCTGTTCTCTTCTATGCTGTCTACATTGTCCTCATGATGATTATTCTCTGTCGTATTCTGCTGCAGGGCATCCTCTTTCAGCTCCTTAGAGCCTTTGCCGCAAGCTCCAATCAAAAGCAGAGCAAACACCGGCAGCAAAATCAGTTTCCATGTTTTTTTCATAATCAGCCTCCTAAGGGTCCTATCTATTTGATTAATTTGATTTTACTCAGAAGTGGTAGACCCTTTGCTTTCCCTGTGAGACCGTTGACAAGGCCCAGTACTGCAAAAATAAATACTGCAACAGAGAAAATGGGAAGCAAAAACCATCCAAGAATAGGGATGATGCTTAGAATGATACTTCCGCCAATGGATGCAATAAATAATGCCAGTCCCTGATTGGCATGAAATTTTCCGAACTTAGAATCAGGGCATACAATTAAGGGTAGGAAGAAAAGAATGTAAGCAAGGCCTGCCATTACTTTATTCTTCTCGATATCTGCAGGATCAAATATTACCTGAGCTTCCTCTACAGTCTTATTGGTATTGGTTTCTGACATAATAATTATCCTCCTTGAAATAATTTGTGGTGTTCCTGCCACCTGCTTTCATTTTATTTCTTCCCTATGGAAAATCTATTACTCTCAGGGTGATTCTATCGTATATGTGGTATCACACCAGGGTGATTTTATGTCATAAGACTCTATAGACTAAAATATCCCTATAGCAAATGCAAAA
Source organism: Clostridiales bacterium (assembly GCA_029267975.1). Classification (GTDB taxonomy): domain Bacteria; phylum Bacillota; class Clostridia; order Lachnospirales; family Lachnospiraceae; genus Mobilitalea. The sequence continues at coordinate 3,433 of JAJUHH010000003.1, read as the reverse complement.
TAAAAATTGTTAAATTGAAGTAAATGATGGAATATATTACCTGTTTATGATATACTGAAATTTACAGATAAGCAAAAATAAGGAGGTGTATGCGATTGAAAAAAACTGCTATCCTGATCATTGTCGCTATGCTTCTGATTCCTGTTGCAATACTCTCTGTTAATTTGGCTCAGAGCAGAAATCATAGTCCCCTTGCATTGACCCTATGGCATAATTATGGTGGACAGATGAAGAATACCATGGATGAACTAATCGAAGAGTTTAATAATACCCTCGGACTGAAGAAAGGCATAATCGTCAGTGTTACCTCCATCTCCGGTGCAGAAACACTTCATGAGAAGCTGACTGCTGCGGCCAATCATGACCCAGGCGCTACCCCTCTTCCGGATATTACTACTGCATACCCTAAAACTGCTATGATCTTGGCGGATAAGGGACTGCTTCTTAATCTGGAGGAACAGTTCAGCAGGCAGGAGCTAAGCGCTTATATCCCTCGCTTTATTGAAGAAGGAAGGCTGAAGGAAGGGAAGCTTTATGTCTTTCCTACTGCGAAATCCACAGAGGTACTGTTAATTAACGCTACCATCTTTCATCGTTTTGCTCAGGCAACCGGAGCCAAGATAGAGGATCTAAGAACCTTTGAAGGCATCAAAAGAACCGCTGAGCTCTATTATAAATGGACCGATTCCCAGACACCTGACATTCCCAATGACGGAAAGACCTTTTACATACCCGATTCTCTATTCAATCTTGCCATGATTGGCTGTGAACAGCTAGACAGTGATTTTATCAAGGAGGAGAAGATTGATTTCTCTAATCCCATAAGCGAAAAGGTTTGGAATATCTACTTTGAATCAGCAGTAAAAGGAGCTTTTGCCATCTATGACGGATATGCCTCTGATTTAACCAAGACAGGTGATATTGTATGTTCCACAGGATCAACTGCCGGTGTGGTTTTCTTCTCCCCTACCGTTACTTATCCCGACAATACGACTGAGCCTGCCGAACTTGCCTTACTGCCCTATCCGGTTTTTGAAGGCGGTAAAAAGATAGCAATACAGCGAGGCGCGCGGTATGTGTGTCATCAAATCAAATAAGAAGAAGGAGAAGGCGGCCGGGATATTTCTTAAATGGTTTACCAGTCCTGAGAATAATTTACGCTTTGTTTCAAGCACCGGGTATCTTCCGGTAACGGAGGAGGCCTTTGGCGATATTATGCTGAAAGAAATTGACAGCATCACGGATCCCAATATTCAGAAGCTCCTGCAAGTCAGCAGAAGTATGCAGCTGGAATATGAATTCTACATCCCTCCGCTCTTTGATGGCATGGATGAGATTCAAGTCACCTATAACACGCAGCTGAAGCTTCTTGCTGCCGAGACAAAGGATAGCTATAAACAGCTTCTGTTAAACATGAGCCCTGAGGAAGCCTTCATGCAGACAGCCAAGGGGAAATACCATGCCTTTGCAGAAAGCTTTCAATAACAATACCCAAGTGATCAGGGAGGTCGAGCTTGACGGATGAACATGCCTCGTGCGCATATTCAAATGAAACTAACCACACTGCGGCTGCGTCTCATCTTCTTCTTGCTGCTTCTGGTGTTTACCATGTCTGCCGGTGTCGTTGTGATTCTTATTATCACCGGTACCTTCTCCGCCGGTTTGACTCAGAGCAAACAGCTGTTACTTGACGAGCTTGGGCATGCCCAAGAAAATGTGTCCTCCATGTACGGTGATATTTCCGTGCAGGCAATAAGTTTCTCCAGGGAATTGACACAGAGAATAGAAAAAGAATTAGCAGATGAGCATAAAACCTTAAATGAATTGTCAGATCAGCCACAAGAAATTGAGCATTTAATCTCAGAATTGTTTGAAAGAACCTTTTACTCCCTTCAGAAGGCGAAATGCAGCGGGGCCTTTCTGGTCTTAGATACCACTGTTAACACAAGCTTAGAAAACTCACAATACTCCAAGGCCAGCTTATACCTGAAGAATATGGAGCCGAATATCATTAGCTCCACTTCACCTTCCTTCACTCTCTTATACGGCTTTCCCAACATTGGAAGGTCCAATTCCATAGCTCTGCATACCCAGTGGAACATGGAGTTTGATGTGAGCGATGCCCCTTTTTATTCCGTCCCCATAGCTACCGCTGTGGAGAACCCCACCCTTCCCCTGTCAAAGCTTTACTATTGGAGTGATCCATATACTCTTCCGGGTACCAGTGAAGAGGTGATGCTTTGTTCCGTTCCTTTGATCGGAGCCAGGAACATCATCTATGGTGTCTGCGGCTTTGAGATTTCCACTATGCTGTTTAAATTGTCCAACATGCCGGATAACAGCACCTATAGCAGAATGTTCAGCATGCTTGTACCCATGACCAATGGCATGCTGGCAACCAGTCGCTCTATGGTGGCAGGCGGTTATACTGCAAAAGAGATCAGCAAGATTGGACCCAGCCTTTATATAAAAGAAAGCAAACGTTCCTTTACCACCTATGGACGGAATAATGACAATCTTTATCTTGGCTATCACATGAGGACCCAATTATATCCCAGCGCTTCCCCTTATTCCGATCATGTCTGGGTGACCGCTGTTATGGTGCCTAAGGAGGATATCGTTGAATCCATTACACGGTTAAATATTATCCTTGCCTGCCTTTTAATTCTGTTAATAACCACCGGTATTCTGATCTCCATTGTATTCAGTAACAGATATGTGCAGCCAATCTCTCAGGGTATTGCGATCATTAAGTCTGCCAATCCCCAAGAGCTGCCTAAGACAAATGTCCAGGAAATCGATGACCTGATCACGTATCTGGCACAATATAAAAATGACTTAAATCAGAGAATTGAGAAGGACCGGTAACAGATCAGTGTATTAGAGCAATTCGTGGAGAGGACAAAGACCTTGTCACCGGCAGAGCAATCCGTCTTTCATCTGTACGCCAAAGGTTTAAGCTACAAGGAGATTGCAGAGCAGATGTATCTGAGCATTAATACCATCAAAACCCATAGTAAGCGGATCTTTGCCAAGCTGGGTATCAGCTCCAGGGAAGAGTTGCTGCTCTATATTAATATGCTGAAGGAGATTGGGGTGGAGATAAAATAAGCTGGAGCTTCTTAATAATATCAATATCAGCCGGCAGCCAATTTACTGTAAAAAGCTCATCTTTCGCGAGCCAACGCGCAGCCTTATGTTCAAGGAGCGTTGGTTCGCCTTTTATAATATCACAGAAAAAGCAATGCATTGTCAGATGAAATGTCGGGTAGTCATATTCCACAGTGGTAAAGTGCTCCTTAACAGCTATGGTTACATCAAGCTCTTCCTTAATCTCCCTGATCAATGCAGCAGCTCTTGTTTCTCCCTCCTGTATCTTGCCACCCGGGAACTCCCAGCCGTCCTTAAATTCTCCATAAGCTCTTTGTGTTGC
>JAJUHH010000002.1 GCA_029267975.1 Clostridiales bacterium | reverse complement strand
TGGGTGTGGGAGACAGTCTTGATATAGGACTTCATTATAATGATGACTTCACATCTGTAGAGGACGACTTTGTGCCCGAGCAGATGATAAGTAAAGCATCACTGTATTTTCGTTGGGAGGAAGGACAATCGATCCTGGATAAAGATGTGATCGTAACCATGAGAATAGTAGAAGAGATAAGTGAGCGATTTGAGGAGACAGCTGATTCCCAGAACCTTGACCCAGAGGAGATGACCGAAGCAGAGGAGCAGCCAAATGCTGATCATAGGCCTGACGATAGTCTTGTTGATGCAATAGGGGAAGACACGGGTCATGGGACAAATGACAGCATAGATCAAGACTTAAAAGAAAAGGCTGAAGAAAGTATAGATGAAAGTACTGAAGAAAATACAGAAGAAAGTGGTAAAGAAAGTATAGTAGAAAGTAAAGTAGAAAGTAGAGAAGAAAATTCAGAAGAATTTAAAGATGATATTATAGCTGAAGATAAGAAAGATATCATTAATAATAACGATTTAGACAGAAAACCGAATACACAAGAGAATGCTTTAGAGACTTACCAAGAGGAAAACACAGAAGCGGTTGGCGGATGAGGAGGAAGGGACGTAACTGCTGTAAGAAGCAAGGAGTCATAATCGAAAGAATAGGAGAAGAACAATGTTTGGAGAAAAAATGGAGTTATTGATCCTCAAGGTACAAAAATATCGAAAATATCTTTATGTTGCTGTTGGGCTTATATGGATACTTGTATCCATACTATTGATCCATTTATTAAAACAGCCGTCAGTGATGGTAAAAGAACTATATAACAATGATATTATGCAGAACACAAGCTTTGCCTATCAGGCTGATGTGCTGCCTTACTCCCTTCATCCCTCAGGCGGTATCATTGACATAACGTCAGCTACCTTTACTGAGGTTACCAGGGACATTATAATACATATTCAATCCAGCATTAAAGCGGAGCGACCCATCAGAATCAGAGGATCGAAAAAAATAATATTAAGGCTGGTGGCTGAGGATTTATGGGAGAAGGAGTATATCTTAAGTGATGAGACAAGCTTTCAGCTGGAAGGAACAGAAAATCTTATCGTGGACACAGACTATTCCATTAAGCTGCAGGATCTGATTGCTTTCATGGAACAGCTTGAGAAAGAGGTTAATACCAGACCGGGACGATACACCTTTCAGATTGAACCCGTGATATCCGGAGTTATTATTGACGGTGATTATCAAGTCCCCATTGATTTATATGCCTACACTACTTTGGAGTATTCCCAGGCACAGATCTTGATCACTGGAGAAAAGGAATTTACCAAGTCCACACCTATCATAAGTACGCAAACCATTGAGCAAAGCTTTGGCTTCTTGGGATTAACAACTTCCCTTTTGTTTGCCAAATATCTTTTTACTGGTCTCTATCTGGCAATCCTGTCTGCAATAATCATTAGGATAGTCCAAAGCATAAGGAGAAATAAGTCGGAAGCATCCGAGGTCCAGCTAATCAATAAAAAGTATAAGCTGCGCTTCATTGATCTATTACAGGAATTGGATGCCTCAGAATACCAGGAGATTCCCCTGGACTCCTTTCAAGGCCTATTAACCATATCGGATGAAAGGGATAGTCCCATTTTACGCTATGAAGACTCCTTACGGGTGATTTATTACGTACTGGCTGACGGCTACCATTTTTTGTATCGCTTGAATAAACAGGAAGAGAAACTTGATTTGCATAGAGATCCTATTATATACAAGGAAGTGCTTTAACGATGAAGAGTGAACTCTTAAATACAGATCGTATCATTCAAAAAGATGAATTGAGGATCATACATTATTACAGATATGCATCCTGGTTTTTAACTTCTTTGTTTTATTTGTTAAGTGAGACAAGGTCACCCTGGATCATTAAAAGTGTTGTAATCATCGTTATGTTTGCATCGGCAGTTCTCACAATCGGTGTTTACAATCGTTTTGATGGAAATAGCCTATTTGAAAGAAGCTTCATTTTTGCAGAAACAATCGGAATTACCCTCATCTTGTTCCCAACCGGGGGCTTACACAGCCCCTTTATTTGGTATGCCCTCAATCCGGTATTAATCGCAGCAATCTTTATGCCTTATTACATGTGCTGGTTTAATCTATTCTGCTATTTATTTGCATCAAGCCTGATTACTTATCAGGTTTTTAATCCGGAGAAAGAGAGATTATGGGCAATTATAGCGAATAATTCTCAATCGATTTTGATATTTATCTTAATCACTTTGGCGGCACAGCTATTGTCCGCCTTGTATACGAGAATTAGAGATCAGAGAAATCATCTGATCGAGACGAACATACAATTAAATCAGGCGAATATCCGAAATGAAGAAGCAATGGATTATATCATGTCTCTGTATCAGACGGTCGAGGCCATTGCTTCACAGGATAATAAGATCATCGTATATCAGACCTTTTCCGATTATGCGGCCCGATTAACAGGAGGACAGGACGCTTTCTTTTGGTCCGCCTCGAATCCGCTTTCCTCAGATAGTATATATACAAGCGGCATGAGTGATCCGGCAATGAAAGCTCACCTGCTATCCGCTATAAAAAAACAATGGAAAGGTTCCTTTCTAAGTAAGGAGATTATTAGCCTTCAGGCTGGGGACTATCACTACAGCGCGTTGATTGTGCAATCCACCTCCAGAAAATATGGCTTAATCGGCATCAGAACCAGTGATGATGAGCCGAAAGCCATTCGAAATGAGTATGCAAAACAGCTGGGCTTTCTATCTGAATTAAGTGCAATCATCCTTGAACGATTTCACTTGGAGGAGCTTACGGATAAACTTATGATCGTTGAAGAACAGAACAGAATAGCCAATGAAATGCATGACAGTGTTGCCCAGAGGCTGTTTGGCATGTCATGTGCCCTTCATTCGGTATTGGAGGGGAAGCATGAGATAACTGACCAGTCCCTGAAGGAGACCCTGAGAGCAATCCAGGAATCAACCCATGTTGTCATGAAGGAATTACGATCTGCTATTTATAAATTAAGCACAAGAAAGGGAGGTCAAAAAGGCTTTCTAAGTGATATCAGAGACTACCTTGATAATGTAGCCGGCTTAAATAATGTTATAGTCAATTTTGACTTCGACGGAGATGATGAATTGATCAGTGTCTCCATGAAAAGGGGGTTATATCGGATTATCTGTGAGGCAAGCGGGAATGCCATCCGGCATGGTAATTGCACTTCATTATTCATTGAACTTCGGATCGACCGGTCGAAGGTTGAACTAACAATTGCTGATAATGGTAAGGGCTTTGTTATGGATGATAAGCTTAAGGAGGAGCAGGCAGGTCTCGGGTTACAGAACATGAGAAGGCTTGTAGAATTATATGACGGCAGTTTGAACATACATAGCCAACCGACTTGTGGTACGAGGATAAACATTATGATACCCAATGTGATAAAAGTAGATCAATATGAAGGGGATATTGCTATATGAGAATAATTATCGTAGATGATCATCCATTGGTAAGACAAGGATTATACACTATTCTATCCAAGGAAAGTGATATGGAAGTGATCGGAGAGGCTGCGAATGTCAGAGAGGCAAGCAAGCTGATCCAGAACTTGTGTCCTGATTTGGCATTGATTGATTTACGACTTGGAAGTGAATGTGGATTTGATATCATTTGTGAGATAAGGAAACAGCAAAGCTCAACAAAATTCATTGTTCTAACCTCATCAGCGTCACCGGAGTATTTTATGGAGGCAGATGAATATGGGGTAGAAGGTTATGTATTAAAAGAGGCACTGCCTGAGGAACTTCTCTATGCCATCAGATTAGTGGACCATGGGAGAAAGTATTATGATCCCGGACTGCTAAAGTATAAGATGCTGCAGGATGAGAAAAAGCCTGGTGGAGAACTGACAGAAAGAGAAAAAGAGGTATTGATGGAGTTGGGCAGAGGTTTGAACAATCGACAAATCGCCGACAAATTATATATTACGGAAAATACAGTAAAAAAGCATGTGGGGCAGATCCTTACCAAGCTGGACCTAAGAGACCGAACCCAGGCTGCGATCTATGTAAACAAGATGGAACTTAAGTATACCTTATAATACTACCTAAGTAGCATATGTAAAGTATACCAGGGAGGGTGTAATAGTACCTTCCGGAGTAATGTAAAAGTTAATAACTTCCTTCATAATTAAACTGTTGTTAAAGCAACAAGAAAATAATGGAGGAATAGAAATGAAGAGAAAAGGTTTTATTGTTTTATCACTTTTACTGGTTGCCTCATTCATGGCAGCACTGGGCTCAGGTGCGATTGATATCTTTTCGGCAGAACGTGCATCTGCTATGAAAATCGTAAATGATTCTAAGGCCCTGATTGCAATTACCGGAGATAATGCTTACGCAAAAGAAAATAGTGACGGAGTAATTTCAATTGATTTTACAAATACCAATTCAGGTTTTACCGCAGAGGGAGTTAATCCGAAGGCTAAGAACAGATTTAATAAGGTATTCAGGGTAACAAATCAGAGTCCCAAAAAGGTTTACGTATGGCTGGAATCAAAAGATTGGGAATCGTGGCTTAATCATCAACTGAGATATCTGGTGAACGTAGATTCAATTACCGGTTTTATGATCGGAGACCGTACCTCAAATACGGCACCCAAGAATATTCTGCTGTGGACTTCAGGAAATAACTTTAAAGATGGAAAAGGCTATTTGGCCTATGTAGAACTTGATCCGGGTGAATATTTTGATGTTGATATTAGTATCGATACATCAGGATACTATGGTGTAGCGAATAAATATTATAGCGATTGGTCGCATACGGTTACTGTAAAGGCAGCTGCCACTGCACCTGAGCAATTAAGGTAAGATGTACTATATAGCACTTCAGGCAGAGTTTCTGCCTGAGGTGCTATACTTTCTTAAAATGAGGGAAGAACAAAGGAGACAGGGTTATGGAAAAACAAGCAAAATGGGGGAACATTTTATTTTATTTTATCTCGGCTACCATTCTGTTCTTCATCCTTTTCCAAGGTGTGGATAATCGCAAACTACCAGTGAGTATATGGTATGTTTATTCCGGCAGTATGGAACCGACGATCCATACCAATGACGGCTATATCCTGCTGAAAGCCAAGGAGTATAAAAGGAATGATATCATTACCTTTCAGCCCAAAGTACTAAAGGAGACCTATGTAACACATAGAATCGTCGAAGTCACGCAGGATGGCAGCTTCATCACCTTAGGAGATAATAATCAAAGGAGTGACCAAGAATTTGGGGAACCACCTGTCACTACCGAGCAGATTATGGGCAAGGCCTTAATGATTGGTAATAAACCCCTTACCCTGCCTTACTATGGTGTGATTTCAATATGGGTCAACGGATTTGTAAAAGAACTGAATATATTCCTGGTAATATCAGCAGGCATCATCCTATATCTGATCGGCTATATATTTAACAATGTCATAGGGAAGCATAAGGCTGCAAAACATAAACGTATTCGTTTATTAGATATTGCTTTATATTTGGATCCGGTTTTTTTTGCTTTTTGCCTTCTGCTATTCCTGAATGCAGTATTCATAGTAACAACAATGAAAAGCTGGCTTCCCCTTGAGACCTCCTATGTTGTAACCTCTACAGAGGGTACGTCCTCCCCCTTACCTGGGGAAAGATTTATCAAGAAGATGAGCCTTGAGAATCAATCTCTCCTACCTTATGTGATGATACTAGCCCCGGAAAGACAGGGGACCATAGCCAGTCCATCCAGCTTTCGTATCTCGCCGAAGCAAAACATAGAGTATGAAGTGTCCATAGAAGCACCCCTGGTAATTGGTTATTATAAAGAAAAGATAGCTGCAAAGGCCTATCCGGCATTTATGGCTTCTGCATGGATTGAGTTCTTATATGCAAAGCATGAAATATTACCAATCGTCATAATCTTTGCTCCGGGGATTCTTCTTAATCTGACGCTTTATCTATGGTGGTTAAGACGTTGGAAATTTGGAAGAAGAAAGGTTATGGAGTGGCTTATTCCCTTCAGAGCAATCATAAAAAGATTATAGTTTTGGAATCAGGCTTTATGTTTGGTTCCTTTTCTTTTTTTACCAATAATGGTATAATAAATACAGTTGTTTCTAATTATATTTTAAATGGATTGGAGGGCTTATCGAATGAATAATCAATTTCCAAGAACGGAAGTAGCAGGAATTTCATTATCCAGGATGATCATTGGCAGCAACTGGATGCTTGGCTGGAGCCATCGGGGCAAGGCTGCGGATGACAGGATTAAGGAGTACCATTGCAGCAAGGACAAGATGGTGGAGATGCTAGATGCATTTCTGCAATATGGGGTAGACACTTTAATGGCTCCCATCAGTCAGCAGCCCTTGATGTTGGAAGCCATCAAATATGCAGAGGATAAGACAGGAAGGAAATTGATCCTCATCGATACGCCCATCATTAATGTGGATGATACTAATGAGGGGAGAAGGGAAGCACAGGAAGCAATCAAAAAGAGCGCCCAGATCGGCGCAAGCTTCTGCCTGCTTCACCACTCCAGCGTGGAGCAATTGGTGAACAAGAACAAGGGTATCATCACGAGACTGGAGGATTATACGAAGATGATCCGGGACGTTGGTCTAATTCCGGGTCTGTCGGCGCACATGCCGGAGCTGATTACCTATAGCGATGCCAATGGCTATGATGTGGAAACCTATATCCAGATTTATAACTGCCTGGGCTTTCTGATGCAGGTGGAGATAGAGACAGTCAGTGCGATCATACATAATGCCAAGAAGCCTGTAATGACCATCAAGCCCATGGCAGCTGGCAGGGTTACCCCCTATGTCGGTCTGAATTTTGTATGGAATACCATCCGTCCCTGTGACATGGTAACCTGCGGATGCTTTACAGCGGACGAAGTACATGAGGATGTGGAGATCTCTCTGGCAGCCATTGAGCGAAGATTTCCGAATATTGAGAAGCGGTCAAGTCCAAATAATAATCAATCGGCCTTCGGAAACAGTTAAGAGGAAGGCAAGGAAGAATAAAGATAGGCTCATCTTAGGATGGGCTTTTATCATTGAACTGCATAGAAGATATGCAGAGCTGCGAAAAAACCTCCCGGATAAGTGATAATATACTGTAATGGGCACTATAATATAAAATAATGTGCCTATAAAGCTATGGGACCATAATCATTAATCTTATGGAAAGGATGAAATTATGTCAAAATTATATGAGAAGTATCAATTGAAAAATGTTACCCTGCGCAACCGAATCGTCATGGCACCCATGTGTATGTTCTGCTCAGACGAGGATGGCATGGCGAAGGATTGGCACTATATCCATTACACGAGCAGAGCAATCGGCGGAGTCGGATTGATTATCATGGAAGCAACAGGAGTGGAAAACAGGGGGCGGATATCTGCCAGGGATCTGGGCTTATGGAAGGATGAGCAAATCGAAGGTTTAAAAAAGATTGTAGATGCTTGCCATGCTTATGGAGCCAAGGTGGGGATCCAACTGGCTCATGCAGGAAGAAAATCAGAGGTTCTGGCAGAGCAATGCATTGCGCCCAGTCCCATTGCTTTCAGTGAGAATTACCGTACTCCCAGAGAGATAAGCCTTGAGGAGATACACACTGTGGCTGCCGCTTTTGCAGCAGCGGCCAGGAGAGCAGATCAGGCAGGCTTTGATGTCATAGAGATCCACGGAGCCCACGGCTATCTCATCAGTGAGTTCTTATCACCACTAACCAACCAAAGAAGCGATGAATATGGCGGCAGCCTGGAGAACCGTGCCAGATTCCTGAAGGAAGTGCTCCAGGAGGTGAAGAAGACTTGGCCTAAGGAGAAGCCCATTATCGTCAGGGTATCTGCAGAGGATTTTGCAGAAGGCGGCAATCATGCGGAGGATATGGCAAGGATAATCAATTATCTGAAGCCGGAAGGAATTGATCTAATAAATGTAAGCTCCGGAGGTGTGGTCAATGTGATTCCCAAGGCTTATCCGGGCTATCAGGTTACCTATGCAGAAACCATAAAAAGGGAGACAGCGCTTCCGGTCATTACCGGAGGTCTGATCAGTTCACCCCAAATGGCCGAGGAGATCCTACAGAATGGTCGTGCAGACCTGGTTTTCCTGGGCAGGGAGCTGCTGCGCAATCCTTACTGGCCCTTACTGGCAGCAAAAGAGGTCAGAGACAATATTGACTGGCCGGCTCAGTATGAGAGAGGAAAGCAATAAATTCATTGCAAGGATCGCTTTCTTTGCCTATAATAAATTCATAACTTTCTTATGACAGAAAGGACGAGTTGATAGAAGAATAATACGATGAGGGATGCTTTCGTCAGCCTCATCAAAGGATGAAAGTGAGAGGCTTAAATATGAAGAACATTATATTTCTGGAACCTGTATTTAAATCAATGATCTGGGGCGGCAATAAGCTGGCCACGGAATATGGCTATGACATTCCTTCAGATCACACCGGTGAATGCTGGGCGATCAGTGCTCATAAGAATGGAGACTGCACCATTAAGAAGGGAGAATTTCGCGGACAGACCTTAAGCTGGCTTTGGGCTAACCACAGAGAACTCTTTGGAAATGCCCAGGGGGAAGTGTTCCCTCTGCTGATTAAGATTATTGATGCCAAGACAGATCTGAGTATTCAGGTCCATCCGGATGATGCCTATGCCAGAGAAAAGGAAAATGGTTCTCTTGGGAAGACGGAATGCTGGTATATCCTTGACTGCGATGAGGACGGTGAGATTGTCGTTGGCCACAATGCCAGGGATAAGGAAGAATTGAGGCAGATGATTGAGGAGAAACGTTGGAAGGAACTGATCAAGGTTCGCCCCATTAAGAAAGGGGATTTCTTCCAGATTGAGCCCGGAACTGTCCATGCCATTAAGAAGGGAACCGTGATCCTGGAGACCCAGCAAAATAGTGATATCACCTATCGTTTATATGATTATGACAGATTGGAGAATGGCAAGCCCAGAGAGCTTCATCTTGAGAAGAGTATCGATGTCATTCGCTGCCCTCATGAAGATAAGAACACAGGTGGCAGCGTTACAGAGCTTAATGCTTGCAGAATCGAGCACCTCATCACCTGTGAATTTTATACGGTAGACAAGCTTACCCTGCAGGGAGAACAGGAATTTACCATGGATCAGAAATTCCTTAACGTCAGTGTAATTGCCGGAAGCGGTTTTATTGATGAAACACCCATAAAGAAGGGAGATCATTTTATTCTTCCTTACGGATATGGTAAGTATGTATTAAAGGGCGAGCTTGAATTGATCACATCCCATATATAAGGCAGATCTGTCCGGTTTCCTTATGCATGAACGAAGCATTAAGATGATATGGTCAGAAGTAAAACATCAAATGAAGAATACCTGTAGGATATAAGCAGGTATGCATTATCATGGGTAAAGTAATAAGAAGTAAATGATAAGAAGTAAAACATCAGGGGAATTATTAGAAGTATATCATCAGGGGTAAAATCATCAGGAGTCAAACATCAGGGTGAATCATATGGAGTAGGTATTTCTTAAGGATAAGGGGGAATCCGTTCATGAGAGTGAATGAAATACGACAGCACCTGGAAGAGGAGCTTATTCCCTTTTGGGAGGGACTAAGGGATACGCAGTATGGTGGCTTTTACGGAGAGATGGATTACCATCTAACCTTATATCCCAAAGCAGATAAGGGTTGTATCCTAAACAGCAGAATTTTATGGTTTTTCTCCAATGCCTGGCTGACCGTAAAGGAGCCAGGCTGTCTGGAGCATGCGAAGCATTCCTATGAGTTTTTGAAGAATGCATTTTTGGATCAGGAATATGGAGGAGTATATTGGTCTGTCACCTATGACGGCAAGCCTTCGGATGATAGCAAGCATACCTATAATCAAGCCTTTGCTGTCTATGGACTTGCTTCCTACTATGCTGCCAGCGGTGACAAAGAAGCCCTGAGGCTTGCTTATCGCCTGGTAGATAAGATAGAAAGCAGCTGCAGGGATGAGCTTGGGTATCTGGAGGCTTTTGATCGAAGCTTTCAACCTGTTTCCAATGAGAAGCTTTCCGAAAATGGGGTGATGGCAGAACGGACCATGAATACCCTGCTTCATGTATATGAAGCCTATACTGAGCTATACCGGGTAGACAAGGAGGATAGGATTGCCAGGCATTTACGCTGGATGCTGGATCTCTTTGCTGATAAGGTTTACAATCCTAAGAAGAGAAGGCTGGAGGTATTCTTTGATCACGCGTGGAATTCCTTAATCGATCTGAATTCCTATGGTCATGATATTGAGGCCTCCTGGCTCATAGACCGTGGGCTTGAGATACTTAAGGATCCGCTATATAGTGCAAAGATCACTCCCATCACAAAGGACCTGGCGGATCATATTCACAGTGTAGCAATGGACGAGAGTTCCCTCTATAATGAATGCGAAGCAGGGAAGGTGGACACGAAGAAGGTTTGGTGGGTTCAGGCGGAAGCTATTCTGGGCTTTTTAAATGCCTACGAAAAGGAGCCTGCCAGAAGCGACTATCTGGAAAGTGCGGCCAGGATCTGGGAATTTATTAAGACCTACATGATTGACCAGAGGAAAAGCTCTGAGTGGTTTTTTGAATTACATAAGGATGGAAGGCCCATCCGGAGGGAGATTGTCGGCCCCTGGAAGTGTCCCTATCATAACGGAAGAATGTGCTTTGAAGTAATCAACAGAAAGATAGCATTTTAAAGGAGGATACCATGCATCCCAATTATTATGTTGAACTGGATAAGTATGAACGACTGATTGCACGTAAAAATGAAAAGAGCAGCAGTTATAACGGAATGTACGACCGCTACCTGCATCCGGTGCTGACCAGTGATCATATCCCGCTCTTTTGGAAATATGATCTGAATGAGGAGACCAACCCCTATTTTATGGAACGGCTTGGGGTAAATGCTGTATTTAACTCCGGGGCCATTGAACTGAACGGTAAGTTTTATCTGCTGGCCAGAATTGAAGGATATGACAGGAAGTCCTTCTTTGGTGTGGCGGAGAGTGATAGTCCGGTGGAGGGCTTCAAATTCTGGGATTACCCGGTAGAGCTGCCGGATACCTGTCCCAATGAGACCAATGTATACGATATGCGCCTGACCAAGCATGAGGACGGTTATATCTACGGTGTATTCTGCTCTGAAAGCAAGGATACTACAAGTCCGGATTTATCTGCAGCAGTAGCAGAAGCCGGAATTGTAAGGACCAAGGATTTAAAGCATTGGGAAAGACTTAATAATCTGAAGACACTGCAGTCCCCCCAGCAGAGAAATGTAGTACTGCATCCGGAGTTTGTGAACGGTAAGTACCTCTTTTATACCAGACCCATGGACGGCTTCATTGAGACTGGTTCCGGCGGCGGAATTGGTGTGGGCTACTGTGAGGATATTACTAATGCGGTGATTGATGAGGAAATCATCACCAGCAGAAGAAAGTATCACACCATCACGGAAGCGAAGAACGGTGCAGGTGCGGTTCCCATCAAGACAGATAAGGGTTGGATCCACATTGCTCATGGTGTTCGGAATACGGCAGCAGGGCTTCGCTATGTCATCTATGTGTTTGCAACTGATTTACAGGACCCCTCCAGGGTGATTGCCGAACCCTCCGGTTTTTATATTGCGCCGCAAGGACCTGAGAGAGTCGGGGATGTATCCAATGTGGTATTCACCAATGGAGCCATTGCAATGGAGAACGGTGAGGTATACATCTATTATGCATCCTCCGACACCAGGCTTCATGTTGCTTCCACGACCCTGGACCGCCTGATTGACTATACCTTCCATACCCCAACAGACCCACTGCGCTCCGTTGATTGTGTACAGCAGCGCTGCGATTTGATCCGTAAGAACCTGATACTTTTAAATAAGCAGTAATCCTTTTGGTTTATGAGAGAGCCATCCATGAAGTACAGCAACAAGTGATTTCTTAACATCACCTTTGGAACTGCCCTTCATGGATGGTTTTTTATGGGAAACGGAGAAAGAAGACAAATTAAAGTTATATTTGACAGTTGTGACGTAGGATACTATAATTTTAGCAACTGGATAAATATGGTATTTTTTATTGTTTTGGTGGAGAAAAAAATGCTGTTTAAAATTAGCCTAAAGCAAATAAGTCGTACAAGAGCAAGAACAATTACCTTCCTGTTGTTAATTATACTTGCCGTTGCCTTCCTAACCCTGGGGATAAACCTGTGGTGGGCCAGCAACAACAATTTGAAAGAATACGAGAAGGTCTTTATTACCCTGGGCATGGTTAACCAAAAGGAGAATATGTTAAAAGCAACTGCTTATTGGAGTAATTCGTCACAGGATTATACCTATTATGACGAGCCGGTTTATGATTCCATCCTACCCATCTCCTTACTCAATTTGCCGGAGCTTAACTATATTGTTCCTCCTCAACAGAGGCCCTATTATCTGGCTTATTCTCCGGGTATTCTTACCAGACCGGAAGAGGATGGACAATCAATTGACCAATGGTCTCCAATCCTGGAATTCATTCCTTATGAGGATGCTGTTCCTAATCAACCGGTCAGGGTTCAGATTAGTAAAGTGCTTCGGGGAACCGTAAAGGTGGGGGATGATCTATGGGTTTGTGATCATAGTAACCCAAAGCCCCGCATGCTCAAGGCAGGGAAGCGCTACATAACCTCTGGTCAAATTGTTTATAATCAACATCCGAATCCGGAGCCGGGAGCTTATTACGAATTATGGATGAATTTCGAACTTGACTCAAGCCAGACGGATAAACAGGGAGTGAAACTGTCTGAGAGTACAGACGAAATGGTAAACTGGTATGAAGTTACCGATAGCTTTTATGCTTCTAAGATCGGAAAGAAGATCGAGGCTTACATAGACGCAGTTGAGCGTTATATCCGCTATACTGTTCCGGTGATACCTACAAATAAGACAAAACTTCTCATGGAGTTTCATCAGGGAGAGGCGATTATAAGAAGTGGACGGGATATTACACAGGAGGAGTATGAAAGTGGTGCTAAGGTTTGCCTACTTCCGGAGAGACTGGCAGGGAGAAATGAACTTAAGGTGGGGGACACGATCAACCTACAGCTATACCTGGCGGACTATAAAAGATCTGCCAGTCTGGCTTTCTTTCCTTCCGGCAGTGGTATGCTGCACTATAGCCTCTTAAATGCCAAGGGAGAAGCTTATCCGGTATTTGAAAACAGTGATTATGAAATCGTAGGCATTTATTACAGCCCCAATACGACGAATTATCCCACAGGCTATGAGATAGGGAATAATGTGGTTATCATCCCCGCAAATTCTGTGAAAAACAGCGATGAGAATAATATTGCGGATTATGGGCCAATGAAAGGATATACTACAACATTTCAGATACTCAACGGCACTACAAAGGAATATCTTGAGAGCTTTAAGGCCTTAGGGATTGATAATCTGGAAATTACCTTTTATGACGGAGGCTATGAGAAACTGGCAGCCGGGATGAAAAATATCAGACAAATAGCAATTATTCTGCTGTTG
The DNA here is from genome assembly GCA_029267975.1 of Clostridiales bacterium. GTDB lineage: Bacteria > Bacillota > Clostridia > Lachnospirales > Lachnospiraceae > Mobilitalea. The sequence goes on along the minus strand of JAJUHH010000002.1, from coordinate 13,082 downwards.
GTCAGTATAATTACAACATCGGCATTGTTACTATTCTTTATCTATATGTTTATATCAAAGCAGAAGAAACGTACTGCCATTGAGCGATCTCTGGGGATGAGCAGGAAGGAATGCACACAGTCCATGATTTATGGAGTACTTAGTGTCATAACCTTAGGTTCCCTATCAGGAGGATTACTTGGATTCCTGATTACAGGCTTGGTGATGCCTTCCACTGATAAAACAGGATCAGAATTATACATGACAGAGTATAGTAACTGGGTCAATCATGCAGATAAGATAAGCGGGTCTAATACAGGAACTGCAGCTAATCTGATTATAACCTTATGTGCTTGTCTTATGGTTATTCTAATATCTTACGGGCTTGCTTTGTTGTATATTCAGAGTAACCTGAAAGCAGAGCCCCTGGCTTTACTTAGTAAGAAGGAGGAGTAAGGAAGAAGATTGTGGTTCAGTCTTTAGAAAGAAGGGATTAACCAGACATGTTTACAATCCATCAGGTACAGAGAAATACGGTAAAGCATTGGAAGAAAAGTATATTATCTACATTAATCTCCTTTGTAATAATACTGTTTTTACTCTTATACATACAAAATATACAGAATAATCAGAGCCAGCTTATAAAGCTTGGGGAGACCATACCTGTAACTGGTCGGATCTGCAATATTGACGGCAGCCAGGAAGTCGGTCTGGAGATTGACTTTGATAAGATCCATCAGGTTCTTGATAGCAATTTCGTAAGTGATGTTGTGATCACCGCACAAGCTTATGGCAGGGAAACCGACGCCACGGAGGAAGACAGAATGTTGCCACCTCCCATTATTATAGTTGGAGCCAATACACTCTCAGCCTTTAATGCCTTTCACCCTGAGGAGGTCACCTATCTTGCACCCTATCAGGAGAGCTTTCTCTCAGGGGATGAAAATGTCTGTATCCTGCGGGATATCTATTTGCAGGAGCAAAATCTCAAGCTGGGTGAGGAATTTGAGTTAGAAATATATGCACCAAAATACATTGATCCGGCAGTCTCCTCCTTTACCTATGAGTCGATGGGAATCAAAAGACTGAAGATTATCGGCAGCTATACCGTACATGGCTTAAGTATTACCAGTGACCTTCCATACATTATCACACCGGTATCTTATATAGAGCATCTTTATGATGGGACCAGAGAAAAACCCTATGCAAGCTCCATGAGCTTCAGGCTGACAGATCCGCTTAAATTAAATGAGTTCAAGTCTGCAATGCAGCGAATTGGTTTCGTTTCGGTTAACCTGTCCGGGGGTGCCTCCCATGCGGGGAAAGCGCTGTCCATGAATGATCAGACCTTTATCCTTGCAGCCACACAGCTGAAGGAGAGTCTTACCATGCTGCAAAGCCTGGCACTTTTAATCTTTGCTATTGTGGCAGTCATAGGATTTATCGCTTCTTATCTTCTTATGCAAAGCAGAAGAAATGAACTTGCAATAATGCGTTCTCTAGGTGTCAGTAAGAAGCGATGCTTTGCTCTTATATTTCTAGAGAGCCTTATGCTGGCACTCATGGGAAGTATTCTGGGCATGACAGCAGCCTTGCTCATGGTTGATGTCGGTCCACTTATGACAGTTACCATTCCAGCAGCTTTCCTAATCACTTATCTTATGGGAACAGCCATCGCGTTAATCTTATTAAACCGCTTTAGCGTTATGGCAATTTTAACAAAGACGGATTAGAAAGTGCTTAAGGTCTTATGTAGCGCGTTCAAAGAAAGGAAAAGTTATCATGAGCATATTATCAGTGAAGGAAGTAACCTATATCTATAAAAGCAAATACCAGTCCGTAGAAGCGGTATCCAATGTATCCTGCTCCTTTGATACCGGTAAGGTATATGCAATTGTCGGACACTCCGGCAGTGGTAAGAGCACCCTTCTATCCCTCCTGGCAGGTCTTGACCTACCAACCAAAGGGGAGATTTATGTATATGACAAACCCATGAGTAGCATGGACAGGGATCGCTACAGAAGAGAAACTGCTTCTGTGGTATATCAGTCTTTTAACCTTTTCCCACTCCTGACTGCCCTTGAGAATGTTACCTACCCTATGGAATTACGGGGTGTTCCTGTAAAGGAAGCAAAGGAGAAGGCAAAAGCACTCATTGCAAGCGTAGGACTGGAAGAGAGAATTGCTTATCAATTACCCCTGATGATGAGCGGGGGGCAGCAGCAGAGAGTTGCGATAGCAAGGGCTTTAGCGAATAACAGTAAGATACTGCTGGCGGATGAACCTACCGGAAACCTGGATTCAGCAAATGGTAAAATAATTATAGATCTTCTGGAGAAGCTGGCTCATGAAAAGGATTATGCTGTTATCATCATCACCCATGATATGGGAATAGCAGACCGTGCAGATATTGTCTACACCATGAAGGATGGTAAGCTGAAAGCATAAGTAGTTATTGTTCAGATAAGGAGTTGATCCAGCCATTAGACATCAGTCAGAGCAACATAAAATTTTTCGTGAATACGGATCCCCTTGCATAATCTCCGGTACCCATTGATATACATTATTGATAGGTACCGGAATTTTACGTGTCAGGGAGGGAAAGCTGTGGATGAATTTGAGATGAGAAGCAGGATCAATGGATATATTAAGGAAATCAGCCATTATAGTCAGATGCAGGTATTCGCGACATCCTATTATCAGAAGAATTACTTCCAGATGCAGATTGATGAAGCTGCCAACAGCCTCATTAATCTATTTATGGGCAGTAATACTACGCTGCCTGAAAAGCGTGCACTGAGAAGACAGGAGCAGGCGCCGGAACAAGAAGAAATACCACAGACGTGCCAGCAGGAGACTCCGGTCCGCAGATTTACCCTTGAGGAGCTGGCATATTATGATGGGCAGGAAGGCCGGCCGGCCTATGTGGCGGTCAATGGCATAGTATATGATGTAAGCGACGTGAAGCTATGGGAGAACGGAAGACATTTTGAGCAAACTGCAGGTCAGGATCAGACAGTTGCTTTCATGGGCTGTCACCTGGCTATGCCCGGTGTGCTGCAGCAGCTTCCCCAGGTGGGAGTATTGGAGTAAATATTAGCGATGCTATGAATAGTTAAAGAATATTTTGGTACCCTCCTTGCAGAGCTTGGAAGTTTCCTGTATACTAAAGGTTATTAAAGGAGGTTGCCTTATGAAGTATGAAATGAAAGAGGAATATTATACTGGCATTGATTTCGTGGATCAGGAACATGCCAAGCTATTCTCTATTGCCAATGATGCCTATGAATTACTAATGAACGATTTTATCCCGGACAAATATGATTATATTCTCAATGTAATCCAGGAGCTGAAGGATTACACCAAATATCATTTTCAGCATGAAGAAGAATATATGATCAGTATCGGCTATAAGCGTCTGCTGTCCCAGAAGGTCGATCATGCGGATTTCATTGAGAAACTGGAGAACATCGATACAAGCAGCATCGACGAGAAGCAGAAGGATGTATTGCTTGAATTACTGGATTTCTTGAACAGCTGGCTGATTGGACATATCTATAAGAGAGATAAGTTAATTGCCCAGCCGTAAGCCGTCGTGCAGCAGATTAATGTGGAGCAGTACAGATAGTAAGTAGGGGAATGGATGAGTTTATATTTAAGTTAGCGAAAGACAGGGTGAAACAGATGGCATTTTGAATGCTGACTGCGTGCTTCCTGTCTTTTATGCATGTAACAAAAAATCGTTTCGATAATATAATTGGCTCATATATGAGAAAATTTTCATTAATGGGCTCATCTGGGATAATCTTATTGGCCATATATTATTAAAAATGTCAAAAACATAGAAAATTAATATAAAAATATATGCATAATATCTAAGATATTTCTTAAAAAATGTTAATAAAAATGATTTTATAATTGAAGTGTCTTTGAATAAGTTATATAATAGAGCTATATCACAGCATATAAGACAAGGGGTAAGAAGTACTATGGTTACAATCAAAGATGTTGCAAGGGAAGCAGGGGTAGCGATATCAACCGTATCAAATGTGCTGAATCAGGTGGATATTGTTAGTCCGGAGACAAAGCAGAAGGTACTGGAGGCTGTGGAAAAGCTGAATTATGTACCGAATATGAATGCAAAATTTCTAAAATCGAATAAGAAGAATACCATTGGTTTATTTCTCCCAAGTATCCAGGGTGAATTTTATCGTATGCTGATCCAGGCGGTCCATATGCAGTGTAAGATGAAGGGGTATATGCTTAATATATACATCAGCAACGAGAATACCAGTGAGGAGATCTATAGTATGATCATATCCTCAGGGGTAGAAGGAGCCATTGTCTTAAATGAACGGCTGCATGAGGAATATGTCAAACGGATTGCATTAACAAAGCTGCCCATGGTTTTCATTGACCGGGAGTATGCAGGGGAGCGCATGTCCAGCGTGGTCATCAATAACTATGAGGGTGCTGTCATGGCTATGGAATATCTGATTAAGCAAGGGCATCGGAGAATCGGATATATCCATGGAAATGTGAGCTTTGATGATGAAGAACGTTATCAGGCCTTCGCAGCAATCATGGAGAAGTATCATCTGCCCATTGATGATAATCTCATACTCAGGGGCTATTATGAGGAAGCTCTGGCATATAGCGAAATGAGAGTTCTGCTGCTCAAAGGGATCCCCTTGCCGGATGCCTTCTTCTGTGCCAATGATGAGATGGCCTGGGGCTGTATCCGGGCACTTACCGAAGCAGGGCACCAGGTTCCTGATGATGTTTGTGTCATAGGCTTTGACGATATTATGCTGTCCGCTTATTACAGTCCGGCATTGACTACGGTGCATTGCCCGGTAACCGAGCTGGGTACGGTAAGTGCATCAGAACTCTTCCGTTTGATCGAACAAAAGGACATAAGCACAGGCAGAAGCTCAAAGCTGTCTCCCAATCTGGTCATTCGCGATACCTGCAAAGTAAGATTTTAGCTGCTTTGGGAAACGGAGCTACTTGGACATTGAGCAACTTGGGAACCGGATCTACTTGAACCTTGAGCTATTTAGAACCGGAGCTACTTATATCTATATAGGAACTGGATGTTACTACTTAGTCTATAATTACAGGAGGGAATATGAATAATTATAAGTTAGAGGGCGATGTTTACATCATGAAAGACTATGATAAGCTGCCTCCCTTTTCCAGCTTTTTACCGGGGCTTGCCGGTAAGAAGGGAATTCCGCTTTGGGTGTTTTATACCAATCGCGGACAAGGAGTGAACAGCTTTGGCATACATAATAAGGGCAATGCCATCATGGAGTTTAACCCGGCCAATACTGCCTATGAGAATACACCGATCAAGGGCTTTCGGACCTTTATTAAGGTAAATGGAAGCTTCTTTGAACCCTTCCGGGGGCTCAATTCAAATGCAGAAAGGTTTTTTTATATCCATAAGAACAGCTTCATCATTGAAGAGACTAACAAAGAATACGGTCTGAAGATCACGGTCAAGTATTTTGTCCTGCCGCATAACAGCATCGGTGCTTTGGTCAGAAGAGTTACTATCGAGAATCTGGATCAGAAGAAAAAGAAGCTTGAGATTCTGGATGGTTTGCCCAAGATCATTCCTTATGGCATCAAGAATGGTGAATATAAGGAGATGTCCAATCTGCTCAAAAGCTGGACCGAGATTAAGAATGTAGACAATAAGGCGCCTTTCTATACCCTTCGCTCCTCCAGTGATGATTCTGCCGAGGTTTCGGATATTGAGGGAGGATATTTTTATGTGGGTATCCAGAATGAGAAAGTACAGCCGGTGATTTACGATGCGGAGGTGATTTTTGATTATGATACCTCCCTGATAAATCCTGTTTGCTTCTTGGAGCAGCCTGTTCAGGAGCTTGCTAAGGCAAAGCAGTGTTTTTATAATAAAATACCCTGCGGTTTTACTCCTCTTGCCAAGGTGCTGGCTGCAAAGGAGCGCTATGAATTTGCCTCCCTGACAGGCTTTGCCGCAAGTGTATCGCAGTTAAATGATAAGATAACTGAATTCTGTGAACCGGACTTTATTGAGGACAATGACTTATTGGCTGAGGAGTTGGTAAATCAATTAACGGCGGATATCAGGACCCATTCGGGGGAGCCACTGTTTGATAAATATATGGAGCAGAATTACCTGGATAACTTTCTGCGGGGCGGCTATCCCTATGTATTTGGGGAGGGAGAGAAGAAAGCAGTGGTGCATCTCTTCAGCCGCAAGCACGGGGATCCGGAAAGGGATTATAATTTCTTTTCCATCGCCGGAGAGTACTACTCCCAGGGGAATGGCAACTTCCGTGACGTAAGCCAGAACAGACGCAACGATGTCTTTTTCTGCAAGGAGATCGGAGACTTTAATATTAAGACCTTTTATGAGCTTATTCAGATCGATGGCTATAATCCACTGGAGGTCAGACCCTCAACCTTCACCGTAAGAGCAGAGTGCAAAAAAGACCTTAAGCAGTTGCTGGAAGATTATTTAGAATCACGGGCTGTTGAGAATATAGCGCAGCTGTTAGAAAACAGCTTTACCCCGGGGCAGGTTGCCAACCGGATTGCCCAGGAGAATTACAGGGTTTTCGGAGATGAGGATGAGTTTCTGCGCAGGCTTTTGCAGCTGTGTGATCAGAACATTGAGGCCGGCTTTGGAGAAGGCTATTGGAGTGATCATTGGAATTATAACATGGATTTGGTTGATAACTACTTAAGCATCTTTCCGGAGAAAAAGAAGGAGCTTTTATTGGGAGAATCAAGCTACCGTTTCTATGACAGTCCTGCCAGAGTGTTGCCCCGCAGTGAAAAGTATGTAATTAATAAGCATTTCGAAGTCAGACAGTATGGTGCCCTGGTTCATGATGAAGAGAAGCTGAACCAGCCAGGCTTCAAGAAGAAGGGTACCAACTGGTTGAAGAATTCGGATGGCAGTTATGCACGTACCACCCTGCTGGGTAAGATGCTGACCCTAACCGTGAATAAATTCTCCTCCCTTGATCCCTATGGTATGGGTGTGGAGATGGAGGGCGGCAAGCCGGGGTGGAATGACGCCATGAATGGGCTTCCCGGACTGATCGGCAGCGGTATGTCAGAGACTCTGGAGCTGAAAAGGATGATTGTTTTCTTACTTGATTCCCTGAAGGATTCCGAGATCGGCGCAGCAGATCTTACTGTGGAGCTTCCCACACAGCTGTATCATTTCCTTGTGTCACTGGCCCAAACCCTGAAGCAGGCCACAGCAGAAGCCTGGTCGGATTTTAAGTATTGGGATGCTGCAACAAGCCTTCGGGAACAATTTCGTGAGCAGGTCAGATTCGGTCTGACCGGTACTTATGACAGGATAACAATAGGAAGTCTGACAGCGATACTTACCGCCTTCTTACATAAGCTGGAGGCAGGAATTACCAAGGCCTGCCAGTATGGTGAGGGAATGATTCCTACCTATTTTACTTACCAAGCTGCTGAATTCTCACCGGTCTATAATGAAGAGGGCGAGGAAGTCATAAGCGGTTATGGCTTGCCCATAGCGAAGGTGCATGCCTTTAAAGTAAAGCCCCTTCCTGCTTTCCTGGAAGGACCGGCAAAGCTGCTGGCTTCCTTAAAGGGAATGCCCCAGGCGAAAGAGTTGTATCGAAAGGTAAAAGAAAGCAATTTATATGACAGGAAGTTGGGGATGTATAAGACCAGCGTTCCCATAGAGCATATTTCCATGGAGAACGGACGAATAAGAGCATTTACCCCGGGTTGGCTGGAGCGGGAAAGTATCTTCCTGCATATGGAATATAAGTATTTACTGTCCGTACTTCGGGCCGGTCTCTATGAGGAATTTTATGAGGATATCAGAAGGGGAATGGTAGTATTTCGTGATCCGCAGGAATATGGCAGAAGCACCCTGGAGAACTCCTCCTTCCTGGCATCCAGTGCCAACCCCAATGAGAGCATTCATGGCAGGGGATTTGTAGCCCGCCTGAGTGGTTCCACAACAGAAGCCATCAGCATGTGGATTGAGATGCTTGTGGGTGAGAAGATCTTCACCTATGAGAATGGAATACTGGCCCTGAACTTTAATCCTAAGCTGCCGGGCTGGATGTTTGATGAGCAGGGGGAGATCAGCTTTCCTTTCATGTCCGCTTGTCAGGTGGTTTATCACAATCCTTCCCGCAAGGCTACTTACGGAGAAAATGCGACGCAGATCAAACGTATTATAATCACTGACACCGGTGAGGAGTATAAGGGCAATAAGATTACCGGTATCACTGCAGAGAGAATTCGCAACAAGGAGATTAAGAAGATAGAAGTATATCTGGATGAATGAAGAAAGAATCCCAGGGAAAGAGAGGAAACAAGATGAAGCTTATTACAACAAGTTATGTGAATAACAAAAAGGAAGTGACCCAAGAGGAGGTTGAGGTATTAAAGGAGCTCAAGGGTGATGAGATGAATGTGGTAAATCTTTATCCGGAGATCACCTACCAGACCATCCTGGGCTTTGGCGGAGCCATCACTGAGGCTGCTGGTTATGCCTTCTCCAAATTAACCAAGGAGAATCAGGAGAAGGTATTGGAGCATTACTTTGGCGAGGAAGGAAACGCTTATCATATGGTTCGCAGCCATATTGACAGCTGTGATTTCTCACTTGGTACATATTCCGCCATGGATAATCCGGAGGATACCGAGTTAAAATCCTTCACCCTTGCCAGAGATGAGCAGTATATTTTCCCGCTCCTTCGTGCTGCACAGGATAAGGCAAAGGATACCCTTGATATTATGCTTAGTCCCTGGTCACCCCCGGCTTTTATGAAGACCAATGGGGAGAGGGTTCATGGCGGTAAATTAAAGCCGGAATACCGTAAGCTCTGGGCAAGATATATCAGCCGCTATATTAAGGAGTATGAGAAGAAGGGCTTTCATGTCAACAGAATTACCGTACAGAATGAGCCTCTGGCAACCCAGACCTGGGATTCCTGTATTTATACCGCTGAGGAGGAGAAGGCTTTTCTAAGGGATTATCTCTATCCTACCTTAGTGGAGGAAGGTCTTGGCCATATCAAGATTAATATCTGGGATCACAATAAAGAGCGTCTGTATGAAAGAGCAAGGGATATTATTGATGAGGAGACCAATCCTATGATCGATGGTGTTGCCTTCCACTGGTATTCCGGAGATCATTTTGAGACCATCACACTGACCCATGAGGCTTATCCCGATAAGCAGCTGATCTTCTCTGAGGGCTGCGTGGAATACAGTCGTTTTGACAGCAACCAGCTGCGTAATGCCCAGATGTATGCCCATGACATTCTGGGTAACTTAAATGCAGGTATGACCGGTTTCCTTGACTGGAATATCTTACTGGATGAGAAGGGCGGGCCCAATCATGTGGGCAATCATTGTGATGCACCTATTATGGTGGATACAAGTACAGGCAACTTTGAGCTGAAGCTGTCCTACGATTACATCGGACATTTCAGCAGATATATAAAGCCAGGTGCCAAGAGAATCGGCTTGTCCAAGTACTGTGCGGAGCTGGAGGTTACCGCCTTTAAGAATACCGATGACTCCATCGTACTTGTTGCTTTAAATCGGACGGAGAAGAATCTGCCGGTACTGATTCGCATGAACGGTGATTTAATGAAATTTAAAGTAGCAGCTTCCTCTATTGCAACAGCATTAATCTAATCCAGGTGTGTTCATTATCATGGCTCCCGAATAGTATAGTATTAGTTTATGAAACTATGGGGGTGCCATGATGAACCTTAAGGACGCTGCCAGAACCTTATTCTATAAGGAGAAGCCGCAAAGTTCCAATCATCAGTTATATACAAAATGGGGTGAGGAGTTAAATCCTGAGCAGGTGCTCACGGAATATCCCAGACCCCAGCTTAGAAGAGAAAACTATACTATATTAAATGGCTATTGGGATTACAGTATTACGGAGAAACCCATCAAGCCGGAGCAATTTGATGGCAAGATACTGGTTCCTTTCTCTCCGGAAAGCGCCTTATCCGGTGTGAAGCGCCAATTAAAACCCGGGGAGTATCTGTGGTATGAACGAAAACTGACCATGAACGGCATCTATCCCGGCATGCGCTGCATCCTGCATTTTGGAGCGGTAGATCAAGGCTGCATCATCTGGCTCAATGATTATGAGGTGGCAGAGCATCTGGGGGGTTACCTTCCCTTTGAAGTGGATATTACCAAGGATATCAGAGAGGGAGAGAATACTTTAACCCTGATGGTAACAGATGAAAGTGACAGCTCCTATCACAGCAGGGGAAAGCAGAAGCTTCGCCGAGGTGGAATGTGGTATACCGCACAAAGCGGGATCTGGCAGACCGTATGGTATGAGTGGGTACCGGAAAGATATATTACCTCAATAAAAATCACACCCGATGTGGTTAAGAGTGAGGTAACCATTCAAATCTATCAGAATAAACGTTATCCCGATGACCTGCAATATATGACCTATTCTGAACTGCATGGGATGGAGGATAGCAGGAAGGAGCTTTATCAGGTTCTGCTGATCGAGGATGGAAAGATGAAGGAGCTGGTGGGTTCCTATCAGCCGAACATCACCATTCCTATTGAGAACTGTCGCTATTGGAGTCCGGGGGACCCCTTCCTTTATGATCTGGTGATTACCGCCGGTGATGATCAGGTTGAGAGTTATTTTGCTATGCGCAGCTTTGAAGTGAAGAAGGATGAGAAGGGGATACGACGTATTTTCTTAAATCAAAAGCCCTATTTTCAAAACGGATTGCTGGATCAGGGATATTGGCCGGACGGATTATATACCGCCCCCAGTGATGAGGCCATGATCTTTGATATCCTTGAGGCAAAGCGCCTGGGCTTTAATATGCTCCGTAAGCATATTAAGGTGGAACCCCTTCGCTGGTATTATCACTGCGACCGCCTTGGCATGATTGTGTGGCAGGATATGGTGAACGGGGGAGGAGAGTATAATCAGCTGCTGGTAGGTTATCTGCCGACTTTTCTGCCTTGTATTCTCCTACGACTAAAGGATAATCATTATAAACTCTTCGCCCGTGAGAATCCGGAGGGGAGACGGGAATGGAGTATGGAATGCCGGGAGACTGTGGAGCTTTTGTATAACAGTCCCTGCATTGCTTGCTGGGTAGCTTTTAACGAAGCTTGGGGCCAGTTTGATTCGAAGGAAGCTTATAAGCTGATCAGAGAGCTGGATGCAACAAGGCTGATTGACCATGCCAGTGGTTGGTATGACCAGCATATCGGGGATTTTGAAAGCATTCACAATTATTTTCATCCATTAAAGGTAAAGGTGAAGAAGAGGGCAGTGGTATTCTCGGAATTCGGCGGCTATGCCTGCTATATTCCGGGGCATTCCTTCTCCCTGGGGGTATTCGGCTACCGGATCTTCTTCCAGCCCAAGGATTTAAATGAGGCTTTTCAGAAATTGTACCGGGAAGAGATTAAAAAGCTTTGGGAAAAAGGACTCTCAGCAGCCGTCTACACCCAATTAAGTGATGTGGAGGATGAGGTAAACGGTCTTATTACCTATGACAGAAAGATCTGTAAGGTGGAACCATTGTCATGGCTGGAGGAATCCATAGAGAAAGAGGATGAATAACAACAATATATAAGGGTTAAATACCTTGACAGAAAGAGGGAAAAGGATATGAAGGGATATCATTATCTAGAGGAAGGTGGAGTATTTACACTAAAGAATCCGGAGCTTACCGGTTATCTGTACTTCCCCATCGCCAATGAAAGCGGAGTTATGGGGAGTGTAACTCCAACTCTTGGCGGAGATAGTAAGATGGGACAGAATACCTTCCTGCTGGCACCTGTCAGCAGTGAAGATTTACATAATAACAAATCCTCACGCAACTTCTGGCTTAGGATTAATAAAACATCTGTATGGTCAGCCACCGGTCGGTCCGCTGCCCAGGAGGCTTTATTATTCTCCCCACAGAAGGAGGAGACACTTCTGACAGCCGGTCCTATGTGGCATAAGATTAACCGTCAGAATAAAGAATTCAAGCTCAGATCAGAGATACTTTCCTTTGTTCCCTATACCAGGGACCTAGTGGAGCTGATGATAGTGACCCTGTTGAATGAAGGAGAGGAGCCCCTGACCCTATCAGCTACAGCTGCAATTCCCTTCTACGCAAGATCAGCGGATAATATCAGGGACCATCGTAATGTCACCTCCATGCTGCATCGGGTCCATACCACGGAGTATGGTGTGATCGTTAATCCGACCCTGACCTTTGATGAAAGAGGGCATCGGAAGAACCAGGTGGTATACGGGATCTTCGGCAGTGAGAGTGATGGCAGGGCACCCCTTGGCTTTTATCCCGTGGTGGAGGATTATATCGGTGAGGGTGGTTCCTTTGAGAATCCGGAAGCGATCATGAAGCAAAGCGAAGCAGTGAAGGCTGGGTATAGAAGAGACGGTTATGAAGCCCTTGGAGGAATTAGCTTTGCAGAGACAACACTGGCAGCAGGAGAGGAAAAGACCTATATCCTCGTTCTGGGCTATGGTGATACAGAGGAAGAGCTTGCTGCTGTTGCAAAGAAATTTTCCACCAAAGAGGCATGCCTTAACTCCTATGAAGAGACAAAGGCATATTGGGAGGAAAAGATTAATATCACTTATCATACTGCTTCTAAGGATTTTGATTCCTGGATGCACTGGGTGAACTTTCAGCCCATGCTTCGCAGAATCTATGGCTGTTCCTTCCTGCCCCATCATGACTACGGCAGAGGCGGCCGTGGCTGGAGAGACCTGTGGCAGGATTGTCTTGCCCTGCTTCTGATGAATCCTTCCGGCGTAAAGGAGATGCTGATCAACAATTTTGGCGGTGTCCGTGTGGATGGTACCAATGCAACAATCATTGGAACAGGTCCCGGGGAATTTATTGCAGACCGCAATAATATAACAAGAGTATGGATGGATCATGGGGTATGGCCTTTTATCACCACTAGGCTTTATATCCTGCAGAGTGGTGACCTTGACATCCTGTTAACTGATAATTATTACTTTAAGGATCCTCAGGCTGTTCGGGGAGAGGAGAAGGATCCTGCCTGGAAGC
>JAJUHH010000001.1 GCA_029267975.1 Clostridiales bacterium | reverse complement strand
CCTTATAGATGTAGTGATATAGTATCACCTGATAAAGAAGGATTGTCTTTTAAAGGGATATTATATTTTGCAATGATTAATTCTTATATCGCTACATCTTCTGATGAAAGTGGTTTGAAAGCAATGCTTGATAAAATAAGCTATCTAACAGGATTTTATGATCATCTATTAATTGGTCATTCGATTTTTTCAGTTCGATATTCGCAGATAGCTTCAATCATTGTGGCAAATAAAAGTTTATTAATTATATTTATGATATTAGCTATATTATTTTCAATCATTGTACAATATAGCATCTCATTTACTATTTGGAAGCGCCGGAGTAATTACTATAAATTATGTGAAGAAATAGGTATTTCTTCTTTTCATAATGACATGAAATATATGTTATTTCCATCTTACCTCATATCATATATGGTGTCGTTTTACTTTTTTAGATTATATGCTGCTGAATTTGTAATTCTATCAATTTTAAGTTCTGGACTCATACTATTAATTATTTATTTCATTTGTAATATTAGTATCCAATTAAGCAAAAGACACATAAAGTAAGGGGATATACTATGAAAATAGAGAATTTAACAAAGAAATACTATAGTAAAAGTAATGAACAGATAATATTTGACGATACATCCTTCGATTTTAGCAACTATAAATCTGTTGCCTTGTGCGGAAGAAGCGGGAGCGGTAAAACAACGCTTTTATCAATTTTATCAGGATTGGATATTGATTATGATGGTCAATATTTTTTCAGAGAGAATTTATTACAAAAAAGTAGAACTTCCATGGCTGATTATAGATTTAAAAATATTAGCATGGTTTCACAGGATTTTAAGCTGCTTGAGGATAGAACCATTTATGAGAATCTAGCATTTCCTTTGCGTGCATTGAAAATCAGTCGTAAAGAAATTCACTCATCAATCGAAGAAGTGCTTACTACATTTCATCTAAATCATCTATCAAAGGAATATCCTGCTACTCTGTCCGGCGGCGAAAAGCAACGAATCACTATAGCCCGTGCTTTAATAAAAGAACCCTTATATGTTTTAGCTGATGAGCCCACCAGTGAATTAGATGAAGAAACCGAAAATCAAGTGCTTAAGATATTTGAGGATTATCAGAATAGAGGAATAAAGTTTTTAATAGCTACCCATAGTAAGATAATTGCGAATGCCTGTGAAACAGAATATCATATAGAAAGCCGCAAATTGGTTTTATATAGAGCTCCGGAAGGAATGTAGCCTTGCTATAAAGCGAAGATACCTGATGCCAATTCCATAGCATCAGGTATCCCCGTCAGCTTCTTCGCAGCTCTTTATTATAATTTCCTCTTGAATAAACTTACTATTCCCAGCAGGATTACCGCACCCACAATAGATACGATGAAACTCCACAGATTAAGTCCGGTAGCAGGTCCAAGGCCGAATATGCCTGCAAGCCAACCTCCAATGAAGGCTCCCACAATACCTACAATCAAATTCCAACCAATACCCATTCTTTCGTTGTTTCCGGTGATCATACTTGCAATCCAACCGGAGATACCTCCCAGAATTAACCACACGATTAAGTTACTTATTTCAGGCATATAATTGCTCCTTTCTATTCTCACATTTTATTGTTATCCCTTTTGCCATGCTTTACATGATCGATGAGATCATTGGCTTTGGCTGCTGCATCTTGCTTCATATCCTCCACCTTGCTGCCGATTTCGGACTTTATCGTTTGCATTTTACCCTTGAATTCAAGCTTATCGTCCTTGAGCAGCTGGCCGGTACCCTCTTTTAGCTTGCCAACCAGGTTATCCTTAGCATTCTTTATGTCCTCCATCAACCTTCCTACCTCCAAAGAATTTTATAAAACTTTTATAATAGCTATGTTATAGGATGTGTCAAATCAGATAAAAATATGCGGTTAATGAAAACATGCGGCATATGGCACTTTTTAATATACTTTAATCGTAATGTCTCAATTAATTTGCTTTTGACCATAAAAAAGCTTCCGCCCTAAACCTGAAAGTTAAAGTCGGAAGCTTTTTTACGCCATTTTTTAGACTTTATGATATTTTTTCCATTTGATTGGTTTCATAATACAAGTGTTCAAATTTCTTTCTATTCTCAAGAAAAATATCCACGATTACCGGATCAAAATGACTGCCACGCCCTTCGGCGATCATCTTAAAAGCCGTATCCAGGGAAAATGCCTTCTTATAAGGACGTGTACTCACAAGTGCATCAAAGACATCCGCCAAAGCCACGATCCTGGCACTCAAGGGAATCTCCAGGCCCTTTTTACCGGCAGGATAGCCAGTGCCATCCCAACGCTCATGATGACTTTCTGCAATCTCAATACCGATTCGAAACATATCCCTGCCCTTCTTCTGGATATTCTGTCCGGCGCTTCTCAGCACTTCCGCACCGAAGGTGGTATGCTTCTTCATTTCGTTAAACTCCTCTGGAGTCAGTTTGCCAGGCTTTAGCAGGATACTATCTGAGATACCCACCTTTCCGATATCATGGAGAGGACTATAACGTTCTAATTGCTCAATATATTCCAGATTCAACTGATCGCGATAAAGATTTCTGGCATATAATAGCTCTGCAATGGCTCGGGTATAAACAGCCATCCTTTCCAGATGCTCACCGGTTTCCTCATCTCTGGTCTCGGCTAATTTCGCCAGTGCCAACACACTGCCATAGCGGATTTCATCGATTAGTATATTCTGATCTAAGCTGATCGCAATACTATTGGCCAGTGTCTTTAAAAAGGTAAGATGTTCATTGGTGTATACATTTTTGCTATTACTTGAGAAGAAGATAATACCGATCGCCTGGCAGGATACAGTCAGGGGTAAGGTAATGGAGGCCCGTATTCCCGCATCCAGAATAACTTTGTTATAGGGCTTTAGGGGGCGGCCCTTACAGTAAGCCTGCAGATCGTTGATAATGCGTCCTTCTCCGGTCCGCAGTAATTTCTCCATGCTGGTATCTGCAATACGCCAGTTTACACCGATAATCTTATCGGGCATTCCCACAATCGTACCGTCAGAGACCCCATAAGACGCTTTCAGATGCTCCTGCTTCTCATCGATCAAGGCGATACCAATATAGTTATAGGGAATAAAGCTTGAGAAGGTCTTATTAATATATTGCAATATCTCCATAAAGGAGGAATTCTTATTTATATTTTCAATTAAAGATATCAGGTAATTATCCAGGCCTACATCCTCAATTCTTTTATGAAACTGACGGTAGGGAAGCAGGATATCCTTTCGAACCCGATAAAAAAAGAAGACGATTGAGATGGTTAATAAGGCGAGAAGAGAAGATGCTATCACGAACTCATAGTCTTCCACCTTCTTCATATAGGCATATTGAAACATCAGGTAAAAAAAGAAAAGCAAAATGAGTACCAGTGCAATAGCAAATGCAATTGTCGCCTTTTTCATAATACCGAAATATCCTGAGTTCTTATGGTCCAAATTATTTCCTCCTAAGTATCATCGATCCCATTTATCACAAAGAGAATTAATCTGACTGGTAAACTTGGCTAAATCCTTATTGGCTCCGCCCTTATTGTGTTGAATCACAGCTGCCAGACGCTTACCAGCGAGTACAAGTCGTTCAAATACTGAGTCAGTCTTTCCTGTGGAAGCTGCCTTGACTGCCACCGGTATCCTGTTGCCCTCATGGATAAAGGTATTGAGTGCCAGATCATAGCTTGCTCCGCTGTAGGGTGCCACTGCTTTATACCCAAGCTCCTTGCTGATATACTCCGTAAATAATTGGCATACCTGATCATCTCCGTGGGTAACAAAGACCCGGTCCGGCTTCTTCTGAAAGCTGGTCAGCCATTTGATCAGTCCCGATCGGTCTGCATGACCGCTAACCCCTGATAATTGTCTGACGGAGGCTTTTACTTGAATGCTCTCACCAAAGAGCTTCACCTCAGAAGCTCCGTCCTGAATAATCCGTCCTAAGCTTCCCACCGACTGGTGTCCTACAAACAAGATCGTACTATTTTCCCGCCAGAGGTTATGCTTTAAATGATGGCGAATTCGACCGGCATCACACATACCGGAAGCGGATATGATAACCTTGGGATCCTCATCAAAGTTAATTGCCTTAGATTCGTCAGAGGTAATTGAGGTTTTCAATCCCGGGAAGGACAAAGGATTGATACCCTTCTCCACCAATTCCATGGCATCCTCATCAAAATAACCCAGCATATAATCACGAAAGATCTGTGTTGCTTCCACCGCAAGGGGACTGTCCACATAAACCTTAAAGTTGCCATGCCCCTTGATCAGACGATCATCTTTAATTTTTCTTAAATAATATAGTAATACCTGGGTTCTGCCTACTGCAAAGGAGGGAATAACTACATTTCCTCCCTTATCAAAGGTGGATTGCAGGATCTGTGTCAATTCCTTGATATAATCCGGGCTCTTGCCATGCTCCCGATCTCCATAGGTAGATTCCATAATTACATAGTCTGCTTCCTTAATGTAGCTGGGATCCTTGATTAAAGGCTGATTTCGATTGCCGATATCCCCGGAAAATACAAGCTTCTTGGATATTTCTCCTTCTGTAATCCAAAGCTCCACACTGGCAGATCCGAGCAAATGCCCCACATCTGTGAATCTTACTTCAATTCCTTCATATAATTGAAAGATTTCAGAATATCCGTGGGACACAAATCTACGGATGGTGGCCAAGGTATCCTCCATGGTATAGATGGGTACGGCCCTTCCGTTTCCTGATCGCTTGCCCTTCCTGTTTTTCCATTCTGCTTCTGCGATCTGGATATGAGCGCTGTCGCGAAGCATGATATTACATAGGGCAGTGGTTGCTGAGGTTGCGTGAATATCTCCCCGAAAGCCCTGACTTACTAAAAGGGGAAGCTTTCCGGCATGATCCATGTGAGCATGGGTTAAGAGCACAGCATCAATATTGGCCGCCTGTACAGGGATCTCCTGATTCTCAAAAGTATCTCTCCCCTGCTCCATCCCACAATCAATCAGAATATTTTTGCCACAGGCTTCAAGAAAATAGCAGCTTCCCGTCACTTCATGGGTAGCACCCAAAAATGTCAGCTTCATAAAAACCTCCTCAACCATCTGATTTTAAGAGATATCTGAGACAAAAATCTAAAAATTATGTCAAAAAATCTGATTTTTTAGCTTTAATGGTATTATTTTACGCCTCTTATATATTCGTGTCAACACGTGCCAAGGCCTAAGCTGTGATTTCGTGATTATTCACAGAACTCATTTTCGTTTCATGGCTTTTATCCTAAGCTTTGTCTCCGGGTCCACTTTCAAAGATTCCACTATCTTTTGTAAGGTTTTATTATAAGTGAACTTATCCAGCGCATTATACTTTAGATACTCCATGGTCAGCTCGGGCAGCTGCACATAGTACATTGACAGTACCCAGGCTACTGCCATCTTGACATAATAACCCTCATGCTTGATTTGATCAAAGTGCGCAAAGGCAAGAGAAGCATATTCCGGCTGCAGATAATATAAAAGCATTACCACACCGAAGCGAAGCTCATATTCTTTGTCGGAGGCCAGATAGGGTTGGATAAATTCCCACATGCGCTCCATATGCTTCTTTGTTATCTTAAGACCACCGCAGAAGGAATCACAGACAGGCCAACAGTCGATCTTAGGGATGAACGCTCTGGCAAGGGAAAGGATCTCTTCAATCTCTGCATTACAATAGCCGATCACCATGCCCTGGAGCATTACCTCCTCCATGGAATCATCCTTTGCCTCCTTCAGATACCCGCGCCAGTCCTCTTTTACAAGTTGCTTGGCCAGTTTTCTTAAAGCAGGCAATCTGACGCCAAGGATATTCTCCTTGCCTGGGGTCAGGGACTTATTAAACTCACGATAGCCCTCCTCTGCCAGCTCCTCCAGCGTTACTCGAATGGGCTTGTCCATCTTCTTCTCTCCTTTGCATTTTATCCCTGTTAAAAAAATCAACGCATTTCTATAGCATGATCAACCTTGGGCTAATTTATGAAGCTTATCCTTATTTAATAGTTTTATGGTTCCTCGATTTAATAGTACCATTTCTTCCTTCTGAAAATATTTTAACATGCGGGATACTACTTCCCTGGCCGTACCCAGGTCATTGGCAATCTTCTCGTGAGTGATCTTAAGCTTATCACTGTCCTCAATTATTGCCTGATCAAGCAGGTAATTGGCCAGACGATGGTCCAGGCTGATAAACAATACCTGCTCCAGGGTCTCCATAACATCAGAAAAACGGGATGCCATCAATTGATTTGTAAAGGACTGAATATGAATTGATTCCTGTGTCAGCCTGCAGAAGGTTGATGTGGGAATAAGAAAGGCTTCTGTAGGCTTCTCCACCTCAACATGTATCTCAAAGGTGATATTGCGCATCATGCAGGAGGCAGAAAAGACACAGACATCCCGGTCAAATAAGCGGTATAGGGTAATCTCCCTGCCCCCTTCCGAGACGATAAAAGCCCTCACCTGCCCTTTGCGAATCAAAAATAAGCCGGCACAATTCTCCGAGCCTCCGTACATGGAATCCCCTTCCTCAAAGCGTTTCAATATCATAGCCCGACGGATGGTATCCTTCTGGGTCGGTGACAGTTCCTTCCAAAAACTAAGTGTATCCTGTAAATAAGTTTCCTGCTCCTGTGATATGGTCAAAGTGTATCTTCCCCTTTCAATCTTCCCATGGTTTTTGAAACCAAGGATTCGATTCATCAATTCAACCTTGTTTCATCCTGCTGATCCTTCAGATAAGCTAACCCGGATTCATTATGTTACTATTATATATCATATCTATGAATTAGATGTCAAATAATCACATCTTCATCAATTTTTCATCGAAATGTACCGATGGCGGCAAAGGCAGCAGGATTCCCCACACAAAAAAGGTTGCCTTTCGTACGGCAACCTTTTAGAAAATAATATATTTTATAGCTTATGGATTATTCGCTGCTGTAAGGCCGGCATTAAGCCTCCAGCATGCTTAAGATTTCCTTCTTTGGCTTCACACCCACAGATTGTGCGGATACCTTGCCATTTTTAATTACCATCAGGGTAGGGATGGTCATAATCCGGAACTGCTCTGCCAGCTCAGCTTCTTCGTCCACATTGATCTTACCAACCTTCACACCTGTAACTTCTTCAGCTATCTCATCAATGGTAGGTGCTACCATACGGCAGGGTCCACACCAGGACGCCCAGAAATCAAGCAGGATCGGTTCCTTTGAATTTAATACTTCCTCATTAAAATTATTCTTTGTTATTTTTAAAGTAGCCATATGTTAACCTCCTGTTATTTTTATTATCACAGGAATAACATATCATACCTTAGCATACAAATCTGTGATTTAGTCACATTTTTATCATTATTTTTCTGATGGCCTTCCGCCTTCCATAATAACCCTGTTGCGAAGCATCATTAGCCCCACCAATAACATAAGGATACCGGTAACCACCAGCATATATTCAATCGGGATCCGATCTGCCATTGGGCCGAATACCAGCATGCCCACCGGCATAATCAGACTGGAGATCATGGTAAGAACCCCGAATACTCTTCCCAGATAATCCGCTTCCACCTTCTCCTGCAACAGAACCGTAAAGGGTGTATTAAAGAAAGGCATTGCCAGACCCACAATCCCCATAAACAACAAATAGATCCAGAATATCGGAGTTATGCCCAGGGCAAAGGTAAAGAAACCAATTAAGACACTGGATAAGACCATGGTATGAACCCTGTTCTTAAAGCCTTGCCAGGAAGCGAGAATAATTCCGCCTGCCATCATCCCCACCGAGAATACAATCTCTATGGCTGTCAGACGCCATACATCATCGCCAAAGGTACGGATCACCTGAAGCGGGGTCAGAAAGGCTACAGGGGCGGCAAGGAAAAAATAAACAGAGGAGAACACGAAGAAGGCCTTAATAAAGCTGTGCCTGCTGATATAAATAAGACCCAGCTTTAAATCGCTGAAATATCCGGTCACATGCTGTTGCAGTGCCTTGGCATGCAGGGGCACATGAACCAGGAAGATCATGATCAGCACAGCAATTGCCGCTGTAATTACATCAATAAAGAATATTACCTGAATGGGTGCAGCTCCTAACAGGGCCCCGCTGGCCATAGGTGATACCAGCATAATGAAGGATTGTATGGTTCCATTGGTAGCATTTACCTTGGTCAGCTTCTCCTCAGGTACAATCTGCGGCAGAATGGCACTGATGGCCGGTGTTTGGACTCCGCTTCCCAGGGAGCGGATGGCCGATACAACAAATAGGAGCCACAGGGAATCAAAACCTAGTAAAAAGAGAATCGCTAATATCAAGGTAGATACTGCAATAAAGGAATCTGACGCTATGATAATAAGCTTACGGTTAAAGCGGTCCGCCCATACCCCGGCAAAGGGTGAGATAAAAAATGTGGGCAGGGAACTGCAGATAATGGATATGGTCATCATAATACCCGATTGTGTATCGAGCGTGATATACCACATAATCGCATATTGAACTAAGGACGAACCAAAGAGGGATATGGTTTGCCCCGCCATAAACAGGATAATCTGTTTCTTCCAGTTGTTTTGCTGCATAGAAAACCCCTTTCGATAATTTATACCAGCGACAACACGTAAAAGGTCCCATGTACCTTAATAGTTCAATATACCTTAAAGGTTTTATATAACATAGTTGTTTCACATACCATAAAGGCTCCATGATAGACAGTCGCTGTCTTATTATACATGATTGACAGAATAAGAGCAAATTAATAGTTATTTTTCCCGACTATTGACATTTATGAAGTGATGCGATATTATATTGAATATAAATTCAATGAATTGAGGTTCAATCAATGTCTACAAGAGAACAACAAAAGGAACAACGAAGGATGGATATTCTGGCAGCCGGCCTTGATTTATTTATCCGTAAGGGTTATTCCGCCACTAAGATCAAGGATATTGCTGAACAGGTGGGGATGAGTGTCGGCCTTTTATTTCATTATTTTGAATCCAAGGAAAAGCTTTACGAAGAATTGATCTCTATCGGTATTGACGGTCCCAGGGATATGATGAAGCTGGAGCATACAGAACCGCTGGAATTCTTTCAAAACGTCGCCAAGTATATCTTGTACAACTTAAAGGAAGAAACCTTCACAGCTAAGATGTTTGTCTTTATGTGGCAGGTCTACTTTACGGAATCGGTGTCTGAAGAGATTAAGAGGAAGCTGAAGGATTTTGATATTTATCAGCCCACTGCCGAGTTAATTAAAAAAGGGCAGGAAAAGGGTACCATAAGGGAAGGGGACCCCAATGCCCTTGCCATTGCTTTCTGGGGCTCTATCCAGGGTATAGCACTGCAGTTGGCCCTCATACCGGAGTTACCATGTCCGGACAGTGAATGGATTGTTGATATTTTGCGTAAATAATCAGGTAGCTAAAACCACGTTGTGTCACAAAGGGACATAACTTGGTTTTAGCTACCTCAAGAATGGAGGAAAGTATGAAGAAAGTTATTATTATCGGTGCCGGAATAGCAGGCCTGTCCGCTGCATCCTATGCACTGCAGAGCGGCTTTGATGTTACTGTCTATGAGAGCCATCGGATCCCGGGCGGTGCTTCCACAAGCTGGAGAAGAAAAGGTTATTTATTTGAGGGTGGAATGCACTGGCTTACAGGCTCTTCTCCCAAGACAGTATTACATAAGCTATGGCGCGAGATTGGCGCATTGAATGACTCAGTTCCCATTTATTACCGTGACCCCTTCTTAACCCTTGAATTCAAAGGGCAGACCGTATGTCTCTACCGGGATCTGGACCGGCTGCACAAACATCTGCTTACCCTTGCACCGGAGGACAGGAAGGAAATCAGCCGCCTGTGTAAGGATATCAGGAACTTTACCAAGCTATCCATGCCCCTGACGGAGCTCAAGGGAGTGAAAGCAAAACACAAGGCTTCAAAATCTTTCGGCTCTGCTTTTGCTATGCTTCCCCTGATCCCCAGGCTTGCCTTTTACGGAAAGTTAAGTGCCAGAGAATATTCCGAAAGATTTCAGAATCCCCTGCTTCGCCTGCTGGTACAGAATATCACCAGCCCGGACTACAGTGCCCTGGCAGCCATCTTCACAATGGCTACCCTGACCTCCGGTGACGGAGGCTATCCGGAAGGAGGTTCTTTGGCTATGGCAGACCGTGTCGCCAAGAATGTGCAGGCCCGGGGCGGTAAGATCCTCTATGGTACGCCGGTGGAGCAGGTTCTTGTAAAGGACGGTATTGCACAAGGTGTGATGGTCAGGGGCGAATTTATTCCGTCAGATGCCGTTATTGTAACCCAGGATACCCTGGTCGCCATCGATACCCTCTTTGATCCTCCAATCCGGGAAGCTTGGGCAGAGAAAATGCGTAAGGAAACCATACCTATTCTGAACACCTTTATCAGTGTTGGTGTAGAAGCCGATTTGTCCGCTCTTCCTGAGACTCTGGCTTTCGTACCGGAAGAACCTTTGATGTGTGGCGGAACTTCTCATACGCTGATCGGTATCAATAATTATGCCGCTTACCCCGGTTATGCACCGGAAGGATGCACAGCTCTCACCTGTATCTTGGGTGGAGATAGCTATGATTATTGGAAGACCAGTAAGGAAAATGGAAGCTATGAAGCAGAAAAACAGAAGCTGGCAGAAGCCTTTCTTAAGATATTAGCAAAGAAATACCCTCAGACTGAGGGCAAGATCGCAGTCTGGGATGTTGCAACCCCCTTAACCTATGAACGATATCTGGGCTCTTACAAGGGCTCCTGGATGACCCTGATGAAAAAGGGAGTTCCAAATAAGAGCTACCCCACAATCCCTGAAAGTATCAAGAATGTCTACTTTGCAGGACATCGTATCTCACCGCCGGGAGGACTGCCTATTGCCGCTGAGACCGGCAGGAGCGCTGTTCAATACCTTTGCAGGGATACAGGTGAAGTATTCCAGGGCAAAGAATAAAACAGTTATTATCAATTTTTTGTGGGAATAAACACGAATAGGCTGAATTAGCGTGATTGCTAAGTCAGCCTATTACTCATTATGCTTGATCTGCCAGCTTGCTCTTTATCGATAATACATCCAACTTATCTTTCTTCTCTGAAGTAATTTACCCCGCAGCCCGCTGGCTGGGAGCCTTCTCTGGATTTTCTCATGGAGCTTATGATCAACACAAGCGTTGTAATGATAAAAGGCAGCATAACATAGAAGGCATTGGGAATAACAATAATGTTCTTGGGCACATAGAATTGCAGGACACTGAAGGCACCGAATACCAGGGAACCAAAAATTGCCTTTGCCGGATTCCAGCTTGCGAAGATTACGAGTGCAACAGAAATCCAGCCCTGTCCATTTACCACGCTGCTGTTATTCCAGATCCCTCCGCCGTTAATGAGGGAAAGGTAAGCACCGCCAAGGGCACAAATCCCTCCGCCCAGCAGAATATGAACGTACTTCACCAGGGTTACATTCACGCCTGCCGCATCTGCTGCTCCGGGATTCTCCCCAACTGCCCGCATATTCAGACCATGGCGGGTCTTCAGCATATATATGGTGCAGATAATTGCAATAATAACCGACAGGTAAACCAGGGGATTATGGGAAAATAATAGCTTCCCAAGGAGCGGAATATCTCCAAGGACCGGAATAGGCTTCTCGGAGATGGAGGCCAGAAAGCGTTCTGACAGCTTTGGTGAACCACCGCTCTTACTGATCATCATCTCACCGAAGAACTTGGCGACACCTGTACCAAAGATCGTCAGGGTCAGACCGGTTACGTTCTGGTTGGCCATAAAGCTTACGGTGAGGACAGCATAGATCAAAGCTGCAAATACACCGATGGCAAACGCCGCCAGCAGCGCCAAGGCAAGGCTTCCCGTATGATAAGCAGCGTAAAAGCCCATGAAAGCCCCCATGAACATCATGCCTTCCACACCCAGATTTATATTTCCTGATTTCTCACTCATAATCTCACCGCTGGTACCAAAGAGTAAAGGAGTACCGGCTTTAATTGCTGCAAATAAAAAATTGATAATCATACTTCTCCTCCTCCTAATTCGTACTCTTTCTTAATACAAAGCGGTAACGGGTAAAGAAATCAAAGGCCAGAATAAAGAAAAGGATAATACCCTGCAGAATGCTTGACACCGCAGTGGATAAGCCAAAGCTGCTTTGCATCACACTACAGCCCTTCTCCAGCATACTGAACAGGACGGTTACGATCAGGATAATCACCGGATTAAGTTTGGCCAGCCAGGCTACAATAATTGCAGTAAAGCCAACGCCCCCGGCAACACCCTCTCCCAGGGTGAAGGCTGCGCCGCTGACCTGGGTCATCCCTGCAATACCGCAGATGGCACCGCTTAGGAACATGGTACGCATTACGATCTTCTTCACATTCATTCCTGCATAACGGGCAGTATTGGTACTCTCTCCTACCACCTTAATCTCATAACCACGCTTGGTAAAGTTCAGATATATAAATACCAGTACAACCAGCAGCAGACCGATGACCCAGCCAGCATGAAGGCCTAAGACCTGATCCAATCTGGCATTTTTTGCGAAAGAGGCGATCTTGGGAAAGCCGGAAGAGGCCGGATCCCTCCAGGGTCCTTCGGTAAAATATTTAATCAAATATAAGGCAATATAATTTAGCATCAGGGTAAACAAGGTCTCATTGGTGCCAAACTTGGTCTTGAAGTAGGCAGGGATCAACCCCCACAGGCCGCCCCCCAGCATACCTGCAATAAACATTAACAGGAGTAGGAGTCCATGAGGCAGGTGATCAAAGAACAAGGCAAAGTAAGTTGCAAAGATCCCTCCCATGATAATCTGGCCTTCCGCTCCGATATTCCAGAATTTCATCTGAAAGGCTGGGGTGATACCAAGGGAAGCAATCAATAAGGGGATGGCTATCTTAATGGTTCCCTTAATCGCAATAGGACTTCTCCAGGCTCCCTGCACAATGGAGCCATAAATGTTCAGAGGATTATGACCAATGGCAAGAATAAAGATGCCTCCGGCCAGCAGGGCAGATACAATCGCCAACAAGGACAGGAGCAGGTTTTTGCTGAGAGAGACTTCCGCCTTCTTTACTACTTGGATCTTATACTTCATGTGCGTCTCCTCCCTTCCCGGATGCATCTGTCATCAGAAGACCAAGCTCTTCTTTCGTTACTTCCTTGGCGTTAACAATTCCTGTTATCTTTCCATGGCAAAGAACCATAATACGGTCACATAATTCCAGCATCACGTCCAGATCCTCACCGATAAATAACACGCCCACACCTTTTTTCTTCTGTTCATTCAGCAGATCATAGATCGTATAGGAGGAATTGATATCCAGACCTCTGACCGCATAGGCTGTGATGAGTACATTGGGTTCTGACTCAATTTCTCTGCCAAGGAGTACTTTCTGTACATTGCCGCCGGAGAGTCTTCTGACCGGGGTATCTACAGAGGGTGTAACGATATCCAACTGCTTCACCAGCTTCTTAGCCAATTCCCTGGCCTTTTTCTTACTGACAAAAGGCCCCTTACCTTCGTTGTATTTTTTAAGCAGCATGTTATCCACCATACCCATGGAGGCTGCAAGCCCCATCCCCAGACGATCCTCTGGGATAAAGCTCATACTGATGCCCATTTTGATAATCTCATTGGGTGATTTACCCGCCAGATCCTCATTATGATAGAGAATAGCCCCCTTCTTCAAGGGAAGCAGTCCCGCGATTGCTTCGCACAGCTCCTTTTGACCGCTGCCTGCAACTCCGGCGACGCCCAGAATCTCTCCTCTGTTTAAGTCAAAGGAGACATCCTTCAGGGTTTCAAAGCCCTCTTCATCCGCTACCGACAGATGGTGCACCTCCAGCAAGTTCTCATGAAAATCTGTCTTCAGGTGATGAATGGCAAGTTCCACCGGCCGGCCAACCATCAGCTCTGTCAGCTCCCTTGCGTTTGTTTCTGCTGTCGTAACGGTGGCAACACTTTCTCCTTTGCGAAGAATGGTAACCCGGTCACTGATCTCCAGCACCTCATTCAGTTTATGGGTGATAATGATAACCGCACAGCCTTCCTGCTTCATCCTTCTTAGTATTTCAAAAAGTCTGGTGGTCTCCTGAGGGGTAAGCACAGCGGTAGGTTCGTCTAAAATCAAAATATCCGCCTTACGGTAAAGCACCTTGAGGATCTCAACAGTCTGCTTCTCGCTTACGGACATCTGGTAAATCTTCTTCTCCGGATCCACTTCCAAACCAAAGCGCTCCGAAATCTCCCTGATCTTCTCTGATCTTTTCTTATGTAAAAAGATCCCCTTCTCCCTGGAACCGAGTAATATGTTATCGGTCGCAGTAAGCGCTTCCACTAATTTAAAATGCTGATGGATCATGCCCACACCCAGCCGGATTGAGTCTTCCGGCGAGTTAATCGTGACAGGAGCCCCATTAATGAAAATAGAACCGCTGTCCGGTCTGTAGATTCCCGATAGCATGTTCATCAGTGTTGTTTTCCCTGATCCGTTTTCGCCAAGCAGGGCGAGTATCTCGCCCTGCTTAACGGACAGGTCTATTTTATTATTTGCTACAACCGAACCAAAGGTCTTTGTTATCTGCTTTAGTTCGATCGCCATTGTTTCATGATTAATCTGCTCCACAATGCCTCCAACCTGTTTTATAAAAACGGATTAACTGTATTTTTAAGCCCATTCCCCAAGCCTACTGTATTTATTCTGCTACCACATTTCTGTAATACCAGTTCATCTTGCCGGTAATATCCGCATCTGAGAGAAATGCTCCGTCCTGATTGATCTGATTGCCGGCATTATCAACAATATTGCCCTCGAATACCTTAAAACCGTCAAGGATCTTTTGCTTTGCAGCCTCAATTGCTTCTGCTGTACCTTCCGCAGCATTTTCACTCAGAGGAGAGAGCTCTACAAGTCCCTCTGCCATACCACCAAAGTAATTGGAGCCATCCCAGCTTCCGTCGATAACAGACTTTACTGCACTGGTATAGTATGCACCCCAGTTCCATACAGGAGCAGTGATATGAGCCTTAGGAGCATCCTTGGTCATATCCGAGTTATAACCAATTCCCCACACCCCTCTTTTTTCCGCTGCCAACTGAGGAGCAGTGGTATCAGCATGCTGTGCGATCACATCGCAGCCTGCATCCAGAAGTGCTTCTGCTGCCTGCTGCTCCAAAGTAGGGTCAAACCAGGTGTTTGTAACCTTAACATAAACCTTTGCATCGGGATTCACTGACTCAACGCCCATGGCAAAGGCATTAATTCCGCCTGTTACCTCAGAATTATCACTGCCCATAGCTGCCACATAACCAATCTTGTCAGACTGGGTCTTTAAGCCGGCTGCGATACCGGAAAGGTAACGTGCCTGATAGATACGTCCAAAATAATTATTAAAGTTGCTGCCGTTGCTCTTGTAACCGGAGCAGTGGGAAAAAATGATATCCGGATATTCGGAAGCTAATTCCTCCATGGTATCCATATAGCCCCAGCTGGTACCGAATATAATGTTGCTGCCTTCCTCAATACATTCCTCAATGGCAGTTCTGATCGCCACTGCATCAGCATCATTTACATTGTTCTTACGGATAATCTGATCGTCACTCAAGGAAAGAGCCTGCTGCATTGCAATGATACCCTGATCATGAGCAAAGGTATAGCCTGCACCGTCTGCAGGATCACCGATATGTATTACGCCAACCTTAATATCCTCTTTTGCAATCGGAGCAAAAAGACCGCTGGTCGCTTCGCTATCCCCTGTGGATGCTTCCTCTGCTGCCGCTTGTGTGGGAGCAGGTGTATCAGTCGCCTTTGTCCCGCTTGTTGTTGTCGCATTCCCTTTGTCTGTGGTGCCGCATGCAGCAAGGGATAAAACCATTACAGCTACAAGGGCAAGTGATGATAGTTTCTTGAACATGTTGTTTTCTCCTCCTTCATATGACCTGGCTCTTGGCCTGGCTTCGGGATAACTCCCTGGTTACATATTTACAAGGCTGACGCCCAAAGTAAATCAGGTTTATCTAGTCTTTAAAAACAATTCCTTCTTCTTCGCTCATTGACTCAATAATTGCAAGGGATTCAACCCTTACTCCACTTTCCCGGATGAGCTTACCGCCGTCCTTAAAGCCTTTCTCTATCACAATCCCTGCTCCGATCAAGGTGGCTTTGGCATCCCTTACGAGCTTTGTCAGTCCCAAGAGAGCAGCCCCGTTAGCCAGAAAATCGTCAATGATCAGCACCCTGTCCTCCGGGCGAAGAAACTCTTTCGCTACAATAATGTCATAGACCCTGCCATGGGTAAAGGATTCCACCTGACCTGTATAGACATCCCCAGCGATATTCTTGGTCTGATTCTTCTTGGCAAATACCACCGGAACATGGAAGTATCGGGCAGCGATACAGGCAATCCCAATTCCCGATGCCTCAATTGTAAGGATCTTGCTTATGGTCTGATCTGCAAACCTTCTCTTAAATTCCTTGCCAATCTCTTCAAACAGTTCAATATCCATCTGATGGTTTAAAAAGCTGTCTACCTTCAGCACATTTCCGGACCGAACCTTGCCATCTTTTAATATCCTGTCTTTTAAAAGCTGCATTATTTTCTCCATTCATGCGCAGGCTTGTCCTTGCTTTCCCTTTTCCTTATGCGGGGAGCTGCATCCTTTTTCATCTGCGCTCTTAATATTTATATATCTTATAGAATCTTTTTACTTTTTTCAATTTAGCAAAATTAATGAATGACATTACCTGGAGTTATATGTTACTGCTCATACTCATGTTAAGATTTCTACCCATTATTTCATTGATTTTCAGCGCTGGTGAAGGCAGCTGTGATCATCCTTCCTTGTCTTTCATATACAGGCTCGGTACTTGTCATATTATAGACAAACACTATTCCTTCTGTAGATTTATCATCCCCGCTTGGCTTATTTTGTTATATTTTGAAAGTGGAAACATATATTTCTATTGTAATGACCATTGCATAAATGGAGGTCAAGATGAATACTCCTTTGAACCAGGTATCGAACCCAACAGACCATATGCGACACGAGCTTCTAAGAAATGCCTTAGAAGAGGAAGGCAGAACAGAGGATTTTGATTATATCGTTAAGCTCCTGAGCCCTCCTCCGGACATCACCAACTATGCGCTTCCGGGAGATCTGCGGGGAGTGAAGATCGGTATCATCGGAGGAGGTCTCGCCGGATTAAGCGCAGCCTTTGAGCTGCGTAAGCTGGGCGCCGAAATAACCGTTCTGGAAGCCTGCGAGCGCAGAATTGGCGGAAGGGTTTATACCCACTATTTTGATACAGGCGGCAAATATTATGGGGAATTCGGAGCTGCGCGCATTCCGGTCAGCCATGAAACCTCCTGGCATTATATCAACTTATTTCACCTGAATACCCAGGCCATGAGCTCACCCAAACGCAATAATTTTCTGTATGTACATAATACCAGGCTCCGGGTGACCGACTCCATAGAACAATATCTTTATCCAAAATATAACCTGACACCACAGGAGCGCAATACTCCTTTTGAGGAACTGAGCCATTATGCCATGACCCACCGCTACCGCAGCCTGTCTCCGGAACAGCGTTCCCAGCTCCTTCAGATCCTCCCGGAATACTCGCCGGAATTTGAACCTCTGATGGAGATCAGTCTTCGTCAGAACTTTGAGACACTGGGCTTAAGCCAGGATGCAATTAATCTATTGACCGCGGTAGATCAAAGTATTGGCTCTTTACTCTATAACAGCTATGATGAGCTGGCCCAGGAAGATTACTCCATGGATTTACGCAACGCCTACCGGATCGAGGGCGGCAATATCCACCTCCCTCTGGCCTTTTATGAAACCTTCAGGGAGGATTACCCGAAGCAATATAGCGATATCGATCCTGCCTCCTTAGGAACCGTTACTTATCGGAGCGGGCAGCTGGTAACCGGCATCTATCAGTCCGACTACCGCAACAAGATCGTGGTAAAATACAGCTGTAAATCTGAACGGTCGGATACGGCCGATATTTTTGATTATGTCATCTGTGCTATTCCTCTTACCACCCTGAGGAATATTGAGATAAAGCCCTTCTTCAGTAATATGAAAACGCAGGCAATTCTGGAGTACAATTATATCGATGTCCAGAAAACTTTATTTTTGTGTAATCGCCGCTTCTGGGAGCGGAATACGGATTACGGAAGTATCCTGGGCGGTATCTCACAGACGGATCTTCCCATACAATCCATCCTTTATCCCAGTGATCACAATCAATGCGCCTTCCTATCCATGAATCCCTCTTGCCCGGAAGAGCCAGGTGTCCTTGTTGCTTCCTATAGCATTGGTCAGAACGCGGTTCGCCTGGGAGCTTTGAGGGATCCCAGACGCTATGAGCTGATCCGCCAGAACCTGGAAGAGGTCCATGGCCTGCCCAGAGGCTTTCTAAACTCTCTGGTGTTAAAATGTCAGATGGTGCATTGGAATGCTGAACCCAACTTTCTGGGAGCCCTCTCCTGCACTCTACCCGGACAGAAAAGCCTCTTTACCTATGAATTGACCCGGCCGGAATTTAATGGGCGGCTTTACCTGGCCGGAGAGCATGTCTCCAATAAACATGGCTGGATGCAGGGTGCGCTATATTCCGGCAAGGAGACGGCAAATAAGCTGGCAAAGCATTTTCATGAGCAATATTATTGAGCTTAATGGGATCAAGATTGATCGGAGCAATCATGATCTAAGCCGCATGATTTCATCTGTACTAAGCTGATGCGGGTTTATTAAGTGCGATAGATAAATAAAGTGATAAAACGAAAAGAGAAGATTGCTCCGCTCACAATAAATGCGGAATAATCTTCTCTTTGTATTAAGTTTTGCTTATTCAATTGATTTGTCCCAGCTAATATTTTAACATTTGCTCTAAGCGTTCATGAAGCTTCTCAAATCGTTTCAGCAGCTTCTCATCCCGTACCGGACGACCGGACATATAGTATTCGACACTGCCGGAGTTACTTTCCAGAAGCCCCTGCTCGCTCAGAATATTTTTCAGATGCTTTACCGTTCCTATACTTCCGTCAATAAAAGCCACACATTCCGGAAAGATCTTGCGGTAGGTATTCTTAAAATAATTAAAATGGGTACATCCCAGAATCAAAGCAGAATAGTCTTCCAGCCTATAGGGAGTAAATTCTTTTCGTAAATACTCCTCCACCTCAGGAGCATCAAAGCCATCTGACTCCGCAAAGGTTACAAGACCGGGTAAGGCAAGCAGATCCACACGATGTTCATCGTCCACCTGCCTTATGAGATTATGCAGCTTTTCTTCTCTGACGGTTACAGGCGTTGCGATCACCATAACCCTTTTCCCCTTACACTGCTGCACAGCTGGTTTCACCGCCGGCTCCATTCCCAGGATCGGCAAGGCATACTTGCTGCGCAAATAATCAATTGCCGCGCTGGTTGCCGTATTGCAGGCAATGACAATTGCCTTTACCCCCTTGCTGATCAAAAACTGTACTGCCTGATCCACATAAGCTATGATCTCTTCCTTTGACTTTGTCCCATAAGGGACGTGATCCGTATCCGCATAATAGATATAGTCTTCCGATCCCAGGGTCCTCATTGCCTCATGAAGCACTGTCAGCCCACCGATCCCTGAGTCAAATATTCCTATCTTCAAGTTCCGTCCTTCCTCTCACATGCCTAAAAAGTTCCCTGTCAGTCCTAAACGCTCTCTATTCATATGCTGAGAACCGGGCTGTCTGCTATCTGCATCTTCTTTATAATAATACAATACTTCAAAAATGCAAGCCCATTTATTTAATTCACCTATTATTCAATTTACCTGCTTATGAATTAAGATCAACCTGATCTCATGGGGCTGCAGCTCGGCAAAATAATTCATATAATTATCCGTCACCTTCTTGACAGATTTGGTGACCAGGGGCATAGAACGGCCCTTTAGATTTTCGATCTCCTCCTGGGTGGTTAAGGGCAAGGCTCCCATGCGTACCCATTCGTCAAAGGCACTTCCATGCTCCCTGTTCACCACCTGCTCTGTAAGCACATATTTACCATTGGCTACATCCGTTAAGGTAAATTCAAAGCTGCAGGGATCGGAGCTGACAAAGGCATTGTAGCGTTCCAAAAAGGTAACATTGAAGAGAATACCCTGACAGTACATAGGTGAGATATGAATATAATTATATAGAAGGATTGCATAATCTCCCTTCTGATTAGTAGTAATAAAATATCCCTTCCCACTGTCAATCAATGTATCCATCAGTTTATTCAGGAAGTAAAAAGCATAATAAGCAGGTTTCTTAATGCCATGATAAGTAAAGAGACCCAGCTCCCCATGAAACATTTCATTATCATAGGGAATCTCCTCCATGGTATCAGACAGGCACCAGTTACCAAAGCTGCCTACCTCATCATAATTCTCAAGGATGTTTTTTACGATATAAGCTGACCGGTAGCAGGTATCGTTCAGCCAGTCCCTATGAGAGGAAGAGGAGGCCCATTCTGTAATGTAGATGGGAAGCTTGGGATACTCCGACAGCCTCTCCTTCAGATTCGCAATCATGTGAGCCATATAATTCGGGTCTTCGGACAGGGTCATTTTATCAAAGGAAGCAAACTTGGAGGAGTTGTCTCCAAGAATGATCATCTCCGTTACATCGGAGGTATTTACCGGATAGCAATGGTAATTATAGAAGTCCGGCGGACACTGCTCCCTCAGGGTCCTTCTGATGAATTCAAAATAATCTTCACTTTCCATAAAGAAAGGGCCATAGGAGGGCAATCCGAAGCGGAGCTGACTGTCACATTCCTTGACACATTTCCAGGTAGATTTATAGAGCTCATAGGTACTCTCATCCGAATCAAAGGAAAACACATAGGGTTGATAAGGGGCATTCCAGAAGGTGAACAGCCAGCTTCTGACCTCTGTAATACCATATCGTTCGATAAAATGCTTTGTCAGCTCTGTGATCAGGAATTCCCAATGCTCCATATTATTCGGTTCACTTAAAATAGATGGATTATAAAATATAGTGTTATTTGGGTTTTGTGCAAGCGCTCTGGGCATGAAGGAAAATTGAACCAAGGGCTTCAGTCCGATGGATAACAGAAAATCAAACACCTCATCCACATAATGATAGGTCAGATAGGGGTTTCCGGAACGGTCTTCATTGTATAGCATCATGGAATCATCCAATAAGCCATGAAACTTTATATACTTAAAACCAATTTCCTTCTGAAGCATTGTTAGCTCCGTTTGAATACGGCTCATTAAGATCTCCTTTGCCCGTCCGACCCCGGTAAAGGTTTTAAAGGTATGCTTCAGATGCTTTTTTACCATATTAGAACTAATCTCAATTGCCAGGCAGGGAATACTCTTTTTGTTATTTACCGGGCTTCTCAGCTTCTTGGTATCCAGATATTCTCCCAGCTTATTCAGATAATCAATATGCTCCATCACAAGATATCCCTTATAATAATCCGAGCTCAAGGAATTTGCTGACCGATTCTTAACCTCCTGCTTATGCTCCTTACGGTATTGCTTAGGCAGTACTCCGTACTTTCTTTTAAAACAGTCCACAAAATATCTACTATTGGCAAAGCCATTGTTGGCCGCAATCTGCTCCATGGTCAGGTTTGTGTTGAGAAGATCGTTGACCGCATGATTCATCCGAATTCCGGTCAGATAATTGAAGAAGCTGACACCCATGTTCACCTTAAAAAAGTGCGAAAAATAGGAGGGTGACAAAAACTCCTTCTCAGCAATCTGCTCCAGGGTAATGTTTTCCATATAATTACTGTTAAGATATTGTAAAATAGCCCTTAACCGCTGTAAATGCTTGGTGTTTTTATTCATTAAGGATTGCTCAGGCCCTTTATAATTCTTAATCAGCTCCAGGATAATCTGATAAGCCAGGGATATGGTCAGCAGCTCATTATGCTCAGTGTCGTTATAGTTGGCATAGATCAGCTGGGCAATCATTCTTTTTAGTTCCGTATATTTTGACTTATTATGAAAGGTTGTCGAATTACAATGGAAGAAGGAGGTTTCATCCATCCATTTCTTAAAATAGGAATAATTGATCTGAAGAACCACAGTTACGTTATCGCTGCTTACAATCTCATGCACCTGATTACTGTTGATCAGAATAATATCATCTTCCATCAGATGATAGGTCTCTGTCTCTACAATAATCGTTAGATCACCACTTAATACTAAAAATAATTCAATTCTGTTATGCCAGTGTCTTGCTTCCCCTGTAATATTGCGAATCCCAATCATTAACGGCATATCTGCAGTAAATTCCCTATTCTCCGACATATTTATATTCTCCCCTTTTCATAAATATCGAGTTTTTATATTTTAATCAATCCCGCATATTCGTGGATTTTGTAAAATAATTTCAAATGTTTCACAATAGAATTATTAAAACTGCATAATCTTTAGATTTTTATTTTGTGCTTTGTACATTGTCCTTTCCAAGTACAGCCAAATTATGTATATATTATAACATAAAACCGTTAGAAAAGCATGGTTAATTTTAAAATGTCATGTTAAAATGTAACAATAAAACAATTGTTTTTTGGTTGTTCGTAGTATATTTTAATAAATTTTCACATACAGAAATCGACAATATATTTATACAGTTTTTTTGTTATTGATTTAAACATAGTAAATATGCTTTGCTACAGCTTAGCAAAGGGGTGGGGGTGCCACCAAACTTTTTATGCATTGCATAATGTTTACTATGTTTATATAAAAAGATATAGGTCAGGCACAACCTATAACAAAAGGAGGGTATATATGTTAAGAGGTAAAAAATTAACCGCCATTTTACTAGTTTTAGTAATGGTAGTCGCAACCGTATTAACTGGCTGCGGCAAAAAAACGACACAAGAAGAAACCAAAACAACACCTACTCAGGCACCGGCTGCTGCTACTACAGCACCGACTGAGGCACCGGCTGAAGCAGAACCCGAGACGGATGCTGATCCCAATCAGCTTCCCAGAACGGAAACCATGTACTTCGGTGGCCAGCAATGGGGAGTAATTAATGGCTGGAATCCACTTGGAGACAACAATAACAACGCTATGGCCTTATCTGCTTCCGGCAGCGGTTCCCGTACCATTATGTTTGAAACACTGTATATGTATAATTTCCTTGACGGTAAGATGTATCCGCTGCTTGCAGACGGCGACTATCAGTGGAATGCTGATATGACTGAGATCACAGTAAAGATCAATCCCGCTGCAAAATGGAGTGACGGTACACCGGTTACAGCAGAAGACGTAGCTTATACATATGAAACTGGTGTTAAGATCGGAAACAATATGGGTAATTCCAATAAGCCTTATATCGAATCCGTAACTGCAGTTGACTCTCACACTGTTGTAATTAAGTCTACATTAACCGAGGATGGCAAGTCAACCAATCCTTTAATGCTTGTGAACTTCCTTGGTTCTGTTTATATCGCTCAGAAGGCTTGGATCCAGACAGTTGAAGCTCGCAACAATAACGATGCTTCAGCGATCAAGGCTGATCCCGCTGATGATGTTGTTTATTCCGGACCTTATGGACCTTATTATGATGATGAGCAGAAGGTAGTATTTAAGCGTAATGATGCTTACTGGGGTCAGGATGCTTCCCTGTGGGGCAAACTTCCGGTTCCCAAGTATATCGCTCATGCGATCTATGCTGATAACGCTGCAACAGAAGCTGCTTTCAAGGCAGGCGAAATCGATGTTAACCAGCAGTTCATTCCTAATATCCAGGATCTTTGGTTAAAGGATGGCTTGCCGATTTCCACTTACATAGATGAGCCTCCGTATGGTATCTGTGTAAATATCCCTACCGCTTTCTATAACCTGGAGAAACCTGTTCTTCAGGAAGTTGCAGTTCGTAAGGCTATCGCAATGGCAGTTGATTATGATGCAATCAATGCTAACGCTATGACAGGACAGTCACCTACCTTCAAGCAGGTGCCTCGTTCCTTCATGAACCCGACCGATGGCGAGCAGTCAATGTACAATCATGATGAAGTTAAGGATCTTCAGTGGGTAGGTAATGACATTGAAGGTGCTAAGAAGTTACTGGATGATGCAGGTATCAAGGATAATGACGGTGACGGCTGGCGTGAATATAACGGTCAGAAGATTTCCCTCGTTGCTGCTTGCCCGAATGGCTGGTCCGACTGGCAGGCATCCATGGAAATCGTTGCTGCTGCAGGCGAGAAGATCGGTATCGAGATCACAACTCAGTATCCTGAATCAGATCCTTATCTGACCACTGTAACATCCGCTCATCAGCAGGATTTTGATATCTTTATGATGTGGACTGACAGTGCATCTCCTACACAGCCTTGGGGTCGTATGCGCTATCTCATGAGCAGCGAATTCAATGGTATTGAAGGTAACTGGTCCGGTAACTATGGCCATTACAGCAACGACCGTATTCAGGAGCTGATCAAGCTTATCCCTACCGAAAGCGATCCTGCTAAGGTTAAGGAATACTACACCGAAGCTGTTAAGATCTACTTAACCGATGTTCCTTCCTTCGGTTTGATGTACAGACCTGACAAGTTCCATGCTGTAAACGAATCTGTATGGACCGGCTTCCCTGAGCAGGGTGATGGATTAAATATCCCTCCGGCAGATTGTACCGACGGTTATGGTATTGCCGCTTTATATAATGTCTCCCTGATTCAGTAATTGCTGAATGAGAGGCCATACTCGAAGAACAACTTGAATAGTTACACCTGAATCTTAAAGTCAGCCATGTTTCGGGAGCTCTTGAAACATGGCTGTTTTCAAAATCCTGGAGGTATTATATGAAAGGCTATCGAAAGTATTTTAGCAAAAAGATTGTATGGTTTATCCTTACATTTATTATTGCTTTCTTACTAAACTTTGCGCTCCCCCGGTTGATGCCGGCTGATCCTGTCGCCAATATTATGAATAAGACCGCACGTGGATTGTCAGACGCCTCTGCAGTAAAAGCAATGTATGACAATTATGTTAAGGAATTTGGCCTTGATCAACCGGTAATTGTTCAATTTTTTACATATGTTAAGAATGCATTCAGAGGAGACTTTGGCGTTTCCTTCACCCAATATCCCCGTAGAGTAAATGATATTATATCCAGTGCGATCCTTTGGACCATCGGCCTGCAGTTTCCGGCAATTATTGTGGGCTGGATCCTGGGCAATGTCCTTGGAGCATTAGCAGCCTATATTAGGAAGGGCTTTGATAAGGTCCTGATGCCCCTCAGCTTATTCTTAAGCTGTGTTCCTGCTTTTGGTATGGCAGTTATCCTTCTGGGCATCTTTGCAGTTAAGCTAAAGGTTGCACCCATTGCAGGCGGATATGGTTTTGATTTAATTCCTAATTTTAGCTGGGCATTTATTAAATCAATTTTTGTTCACTATCAGCTGCCCTTCTGGTCAATTGTGATCATATCAATCGGAGGCCAGGCAATCGGTATGCGTTCCATGTCAATTTATGAGTTAAATGCCGATTATGTAAAGTACAGTCGTTTTCTTGGTATCAAGGACAGGAAAATTGTCGGTTACGTATTCCGCAATGCTATGCTGCCACAGGTTACAGGACTTGCATTATCCATCGGTACCATGGTCGGCGGTGCTTTGGTGGCAGAAATCACCTTCAGTTATCCGGGACTTGGTACCACCATGCTGAGTGCAGTTACCTCCTCAGATTATCCCGTTCTATCTGCTACCACCTTGATTATTACAATCATGGTCTTAATTGCTAACTTTGCAATTGACATTATCTATGGTTTCATTGATCCGCGCGTTAAAGCAGCGCAATTTGATTAAGGGAGGACAGTACAATGAAAAATACCATTCGCCAGATATTTCACTCCCCTAAATTTTTAGCAGGTTTTTCCATACTCGCTGCAATGTTATTGGTACTTTTTATCTATCCTCTGTTTGTTACCGGCAATCCCCTACAGATGATCGGCTTAAGCTCCTTCTCAAAGCCGGGCACCTATGTGTCGGTATATGATGCTATCAACACCACTCCTGATATCATGAAGCTCCCACATGCCGATGAAAAAAGATTGGCCGCTAAGCTAAGCGATGATGACCGTATCGCAATGAAAGAATGGCTGGTGGCTGCCGGCATTCCTGAAGCGGATATCGATATCACTGATACAGATGCCCTTCTGGAGCTTTGGTCTGATAACTATGATCCTTCCGCTAAGCCTGCAGGAATGACTATGGCAAAGCGTAACTATTATAAGAGGCTTAACGCCAATCTTGAAGCAGCCTTAAAGGGCACTGAAGTAGTTGTTAGTGAAGAAGATCCTGAGACCGGTGAACTGAATCAGATTAAATTCGTTAAGGATACTGATTATGTGAATACCAAAGATGTAGTAAATGTGATCAATCTGCCTTTGGGTACAGATAATTTTGGCCGCGATGTATTAAAGGAGCTTGTATCCGCAACAAAAACCTCCATTATGATCGGTTTGATCGCAGGTACCATTGCAACCCTGATCGGCCTTACCACCGGTCTGTTGGCCGGCTACCTTGGTGGATGGTTAGATGATCTTATTCTTTTTATCACCAATCTATTTACCGTAATACCGGGCTTTATCATGCTTATTCTGATCTCCTACGGTATTGGACAGGATAAACGTGGAGCAACTACCGTTGCGATTGTTATCGGATTGACGTCCTGGACCTGGACTACCAGATCCGTACGTTCCCAGGTTATCTCCCTGCGTAACCGCGATCACGTTAATCTAAGTAAGCTATCTGGGCACAGCCTGGCAAGAATTATTGCAACTGATATCTTACCTTATATCGCTTCTTATGTAGTAATGGCCTTTATCTTACAGATATCTACTGCCATACTTGCGGAAGCACAGCTTTCTATGATCGGCTTAGGTCCAAAGACCTCAGAGGTTCCTACCCTGGGACTTATGATGAACTGGGCAATGCTTTACTCCGCTCACACCCATGGATATTGGTGGGCATATTTCCCGGTTCTGATGGTTATCGCATTGATATCATTCTCACTGAACCTAATGAATACCGGTCTGGATCAGGTGTTCAACCCCACATTGAGAGATTAGGAGGCCGGATATGGGAAAGACAATACTTGAGGTCAAGGACCTTACAACCAAATACATAACCAGATTTAGAGAAGATGTTTATGCCGTTGATCATGTATCCCTGTCCATCGAGGAGGGTAAATCCCTCGGAATTGCAGGCGAATCCGGCTGTGGCAAGTCAACCCTTGCACTGAGTCTGATGGGATATTATTTCCCTCCCTTACACTATACCAGCGGCGATATCATCATTGATGGCAGGAACATATCCAAGATGGATCCGGATGATATCCGCAAGAACATTCTGGGCACTGAGATTGCTTATATTCCCCAGGCTGCTATGAATGCACTGAATCCCACCCAGAAAATCATCCGCTTTATTGAAGACGTTATTCATGCGCATGATCCCAAGATGCCCAAGAAGGATATACATGATCTTGCCAGAAAGCGTTTTGAGGAGCTTGGACTTCCTTCCTCTGTACTGGATAAGCATGCAGTTGAGCTCTCCGGCGGTATGAAGCAGCGTACCGTAATCGCCATCTCAACCATTCTCTCACCCAAGGTGCTCATTGCCGATGAGCCCTCCAGTGCACTGGATGTTACCAGTCAGAAGATGGTTATAAAGATGCTTCGCAACCTGATGGAGAAGGGCTATATCAAATCCATGATCTTCATAACCCATGAGCTGCCGCTCCTGTACAATGTAACTGATGATATTATGGTTATGTATGCCGGCCAGATTGTAGAAAAGGGAACCGCCAAGGAGATGGTATTTAATCCTACCCATCCTTATTCCAAGGGGCTGATGGGCTCCATCATCGTACCGGAGGAAGGAACCCGCGATGTGAAGCTTGCTGCTATTCCCGGAACTCCTCCTAACTTAAAGAAGCCGCCGTCTGGCTGCCGTTTTGCAGACCGCTGCAAATATGCAACCAAGGAATGCAGACTTACTTCTGTTGATTTGAAGGAGTTTGGCGAGGGACGCAGTTACCGTTGTATTATTGACATAGAAAAGCTGAGGGAGGAATATGCCAATGAGTAATTCAAAACCTCTGTGCCTGAGTGGAAAAGGCGTTACCAAGGTATTTGGCTTTGGCTCAAAAAGGACCGTCGCCGTTGATCATGTGGATTTTGAATTTCATGAGGGCGAATTCGTCTCTATTGTGGGTGAGTCCGGCAGCGGTAAAACCACCCTCAGTAAGATGCTGCTTGGTCTGATCAATGTAACTGATGGGCAGATATTCTTTCAGGATAAGCCTCTGGATATCAGTACCCGCAAAAAGAAAAAAGAATATTGGAAGGATATTCAGGCAATCTTCCAGGATCCTTTCTCCTCCTATAATGTATTCTCCAAGGTAGATACTGTACTTCTTGACTGTATTCACATGCGAGGCGGAAAGCACCTTCCCATGGAGAAGAAAATTGAGATGATGACCGAGGCCTGCAGCTTCGTTAATCTGAAGTTTGCCGAACTCACCAATAAGTATCCCTTCGAGTTGTCCGGTGGACAGATGCAGCGTCTGATGATTGCCCGTATCTTCCTCTTAAAGCCGAAGATTCTTCTGGCAGATGAGCCTACCTCCATGATTGATGCCTGCTCCCGTGCAACCATTCTGGATATGCTGATGAATCTGCGAAACGAGATTGGCATGACGATTATCTTCATTACTCATGATATCGGCCTAGCTTACTATATCTCCGATACGGTTTATATTATGGAGCATGGTAAGTTTGTTGAGTATGGCAGTGCCGATGAGGTGATCCTCAATCCTAAGGCAGAGTATACCAAACGCTTGATCAGTGATGTTCCTAAGATTTACGAAGAGTGGGATTTATCAACCGTATAAGCTTAATATTATTATTTTAGATCGACTTCGCAGATGTGGCTATATATAGACCATCTGCGAAGTTTCTTAACGATTGGTCCATCTATGACTTTAAATAGCCATAAATTATATTATTCTGGGAGGTTTATATGAGTAAATTAGATATTCAGAAGCTTTTATCAGAATTAACCCTGGAAGAAAAAGCAGGTTTATGCTCCGGTGCAGATTTTTGGCATACAAAGGCAGTGGAACGCCTTGATTTGCCCAATGTTATGGTAAGCGATGGTCCTCACGGACTTCGTAAGCAGGCCAACAACGGGGATCACGTAGGTCTTCTTGACAGTGTCAAAGCGGTTTGCTTTCCTGCTGCCAGTGCTCTCTCCTGCTCCTATGACAGGGAATTGGCACAAACCTTGGGCGAGGCTTTAGGAGAGGAATGCCAGGCAGAAGAGATTGCTGCCATCCTTGGTCCTGGTGTGAATATGAAGCGGTCTCCTCTATGCGGAAGAAACTTTGAATACTTCTCAGAGGATCCCTATCTGGCTGGTGAGCTTGGTGCTCATTATGTCAAAGGAGTACAAAGCAAGAATGTGGGCACCAGTTTAAAGCATTTTGCCGCCAACAACCAGGAAACCAGACGTATGAGCATTAACGCCGTGGTGGACGAGCGAACCTTACGTGAAATTTATCTGACTGCCTTTGAAAAGGTCGTAAAGCAGGCCCAGCCCTGGACAGTAATGTGTTCTTAT
The DNA here is from genome assembly GCA_029267975.1 of Clostridiales bacterium. GTDB lineage: Bacteria > Bacillota > Clostridia > Lachnospirales > Lachnospiraceae > Mobilitalea. The sequence continues at coordinate 13,590 of JAJUHH010000001.1, read as the reverse complement.
AACTGTATTAATGGCGTTTATTCCTGTGAAAATGATTGGCTGTTAAATAAGGTACTTCGTAAGGAATGGGGCTTTGAAGGACTTGTCGTAACCGACTGGGGTGCTATGAATAACAGAGTAGCTGCCCTTAAGGCTGGTCTTGATCTTGAGATGCCGGCTTCCGGCGGAATTACGGATCAGGCTATTGTGGAAGCTGTAAAGGCCGGTCAGCTAACCATGGAGGAGTTAGATACCGCCGTTACAAGGATACTTGAGCTGATTCAGAAGTATCTTGATAATCATACCCCTTCAAGCTATGATATGGAGGCACATCATCAGCTTGCCAGAAAGCTTGCAAGAGAGAGTGCCGTGTTATTAAAGAATGAGGATCAGATACTGCCCTTATCCAAGGAGACTAAGGTTGCCTTTATCGGTGAATTTGCTGTAAAACCCAGATACCAGGGCGGCGGTTCCAGCCATATCAATAGCTTTAAGGTATCAAATGCAGTGGATGCAGCAGCAGATTATTCCGTTACCTACGCCAAGGGCTTTGATATCCTGAATGAGGAATTAGAGGAAGAATACCTGGCTCAGGCAATCAAGGCTGCCAGAGAAGCCGAGGTTGCAGTAATATTTGCCGGTCTGCCGGATCATTACGAAAGCGAGGGCTATGACAGAACCCATCTTAACCTTCCTCCCAATCAGAATCAACTAATTGAGGAGATCGTTAAGGTTCAGCCCAATACTGTCGTTGTTTTACATAACGGCTCCCCCGTGCTCCTTCCCTGGATCTCCAAGGTAAAAGGCATCCTGGAGCTATACTTAGGCGGTCAGGCAGTTGGCGAAGCAACCGTAGATCTGCTTTACGGCTTGGCGAACCCCAGTGGAAAGCTTGCCGAGACCTTCCCCTTAAGGCTGCAGGATAACCCCTCTTATTTGAATTTCCCGGGTACCAACCGTGATGTGGAATACAGAGAAGGAATATTTATCGGTTATCGTTATTACGACGCCAAGGATATGGAGGTTCTCTTCCCCTTCGGCTACGGACTTAGCTATACAACCTTTGCCTACAGCGATCTCCAGCTTAAGGTGAAGGACCAAGATCCTTCTGCTAAGGCTGAGGGCCCCATAAAGCTCAAGGATACAGACATACTTGAGGTAAGTGTCAAAGTGAAAAATACCGGCTCCTGCTTCGGCAAAGAGATCGTTCAGCTCTATGTTCGTGACAAGGAGGCTTCCGTAATCCGACCACTGAAGGAATTAAAGGGCTTTGAGAAGGTTGCCCTGGAGCCCCAGGAAGAAAAGACGGTGACCTTCACCTTAGATAAGCGTTCCTTTGCTTTCTATGATGTGGAAATAGGTGATTGGAATGCAGAAAGCGGTGAATATGAAATCCTGATTGGTAAGTCTTCCAGGGATATTCTATTAGCTGAAACTATTCTCTTGCAAAGCTCAATTAAGAAACCCTTCCTTCTGGATGACAGGACCACTTTAGGAGATGTCCTGGGCGCTTTGGAGGATCCTCAGGCAGTCATCCGTCAAATGATGCAGGCTTTCTTGCCCGGTGACAGTGCTCCGACCATATTCTCCAGCGAACAGCTGATGATGTTTGAGATGATCAAGAGCATGCCCTTACACTCCATGCGTTCTTTTGCAGGCCTGGGCTTTGATACAAGTGCCATTGATCAATTACTTGCGCAGATCAAATAACTACGAAACCGATCAGGGGTTGTTGCAGATATAGGTTATGAAGGAAGGGAAGGATAACACGCATCCCTCACACACAGATTGCCGGACATCTTATTGATTCTGAATGCCATTAATCAAATAATTATAAAACAATTGTTTGCTTCTGGTATAGCAAAATCGATAATCTGTTCGGCAAACAGTGCATGATGGGATGCATGTTATCCTTCCCTTCCTGATTCACTTATGTGGTGCAATAGCATCTGATTTTTCTTATTCTATACTCTTTGAAACACCTATATTTCACTATTCTCTGATAATGTTTTCTTTTATCAATTACATGCTTCCCTTATTATACTTTATTTCTATAAATACATAATATCTTAATATTATTCGATAAAGCTTTTCCGAAAGAGTACACACCCTTTCTTATTACATAAAGTTCATGGAGTATTTTGCTCCCAGCAGGATTGCCTCCACCATGCTTATTTCACTTGCGATCCCTTTTCCTGCGATGTCCATGGCGGTTCCGTGATCTACAGAGGTCCTGAGAATGGGCATTCCTCCGGTGATTGCAATGGTCCGTTCAAAGTCCAGGGTCTTGGTAGCAATATGTCCCTGATCATGATACAGGGATAATACGCTGTTATAGCGCCCCTGAAGTGCCAGATGAAATACAGAGTCTGCTCCTATAGGACCGACAACATCATAGCCCTCTGCCTGCAGCTCCTCCACAGCAGGGGTTACATGATTTACCTCTTCATCCCCAAAGAGACCATGTTCTCCGCTATGAGGATTTAAGCCTGCAATCGCCATGGTTCCTTCTGTGACGCCCAGCTTTATAAGAACCTCCTTGCAGCGCTTTACATAATCCTTAATCCTTTCCTTGGTTACCAGCTCGCAGGCTCTGCGAAGGGATACATGCCGTGTCAGAAAGAATACTCTCATTCCATGGACTTCAAACATCGTCAGGGGATCCTTGGTCCCTGTCAGGGCCCCGAAGATCTCTGTATGCCCGATAAAGTCCACTTTCCCTGCCTTCAGCGATTCCTTATTAATCGGCGTGGTGGCTACTGCTGCCACTTCTTTGTTCATTGCAAGCTCAATACTCTTTGCAATATATTCATAAGCCGCCCTTCCGCACATGCCGCTTACCTGACCGATCTGAAAGACCTGCATATCTACATTATCAAGGTCAATTAGATTAAGGATACCTTCTCTATAATCTCCCTCCTTGGGAGTTTGAATAAGCTTAACCTTTAAACTACTCCTGGTAAAAGCAATGGCGTCCTCAATAATCTTACTATCACCAATGACAAGGCAATTGGCTGCTTCAAGAACCTCATTTTTGCTTAGTGCCTTTACTAGGATTTCCGGGCCGATTCCTGCCGGATCACCCATTGGTATTGCAATAAATGGTTTCAATCACCTGATCTCCCTTCTGATTTATTATTTTATCCCTGTCCCTATACTCCCTTGGAGACATACCTATATATTTATGAAAGATCCGGCTAAAATACAGCTGGTTTTCATAGCCTACCAGGGTTGCTATATCACTGATAGACAAATATCTGTTATTCAATAACTCTTTTGCATGCTGGAGTCTTAAATTTGTTATATACTGCTTTGGGGAATACCCGGTGTATTTCTTAAATTCCCTGATAAACCAGGAGTTGCTGATGTGATATTCCGCAGCATAAGCAGCCACACTGATATCATTTTGATATTCCTGATGGAAGCGGTTAATGATCTCGTCAAACATGGAATTATAGACTTGCTTCTCTCCGCTGTCTGCATTATGGTATCTGGCGGCTGTGATCAGAAGCTGCCTGAGATAGGATTCTGCCATATCTGCATTCCGATAGCGGTTTAATCTCAGCTCTACGATGATCTTCTCAAATAACTCCGGCAGTTCCTCCCTTATGGTCAGCTGTATGGGTTGACCCAGTGGCAGCCCCATGGAGGCTAGTATCTCCCCTGCCTTGCGGCCGGTAAAATGGACCCAATAGATATCAGGTTTCTCCCGTAGCAGATAGTAATAATCCTGGGGAACCTGGGGCTGATAGATGTATATTCCTCCTGCGCCCAGCTCATAATGGGTATTGCCTTCCACAAAATGTGCGATACCTCCCGCAACATAGAGAAGCTGATAGTCCCGTCTTCCTTCCTCTCTGTAGGTGTGCATTTCCTTCCGGTGGATCAGCTTATAATGACCACAGCTGTTTACAAACAGGTCTTCGCTGTCATAAGGATAATCCTCGTCTGTTTCATAATAATAACCGGAGTAATTGATCACAGGCTTCCTCCTTGCTTCAAGTCAATTTTGTAAAAGATAAATTCCATATATTTCAATGCTTTAACCGATGACTCCGATATAAATTATATCATTTTGTACATATTTTAAGCAAGATTGATTATAGCATATTTAAGCCATTATGCTACACTTATAAGCATAGAAGGATGCCTTATGGCAATTCAATTCTTATCATAGAAAGGAAAGGCAATCGATGAAGTTAGAGAAATATTATGAGGATGTCAAAAATCTGCATGTTGGAACCATGCCCAACAGGGCCTACTATCTCCCTAGTTATCCTTCTTGTACAGATGAGGGCAATCCTGCTTGTAAGAAGGAGACTGCAGAGAAAGCAGCTTCCAGTAGAGTTCAGTTATTAAATGGTAACTGGAAATTCCGCTTTTATCAGAATCGCTTTGAGGTAGAGGATAATTTCTACTCTCCCGACTTTAATTCCGATGGCTTTGATACCATTCCGGTACCCAGCTGCTGGCAAAATCATGGGTATGACAGACACCAGTATACCAATGTCAATTATCCTTTTCCCTATGACCTTCCCTATGTTCCGGAAGAGAATAATCACTGCGGCTGTTATATACATACCTTTCAGATCACCAAGGAGCAATTACAGGAGCGCAATTACTTAAATTTCGAGGGGGTTGATTCCTGCTTTTATGTATGGGTGAACGGTTCCTTTGTTGGCTTTAGCCAGATTTCCCATTCAACCAGTGAATTTGATATTACAGATAAGCTGGTAGAAGGAAATAACACCTTAGCCGTTCTGGTTATGAAGTGGTGTGTGGGAAGCTATTACGAGGATCAGGATAAGTTTAGAATGTCCGGAATCTTCCGTGATGTTTATATCTTAACCAGAGCCAAAGAGCATATCAGAGATTATTTTGTGAAAACACATTTGAATGATACTCTGGATGAGGCAAGCATATCTGTTCAACTGGAATATCTGCCGCATCCTGTTGCTACAGAAGCAGCCCTCTATGACTCCCAGGGCACACTCCTGATGAAGAAAAAGGTTGCGGATAGCAAGGTTGCCTTTACCCTGAAGGATCCGATCCTTTGGAACGCGGAGCATCCTTACCTCTATACCCTGGTACTTACCACTGCAGAGGAGCAGATCACACAGAAGGTTGGTGTCCGTAAAATCGAGGTAAAGGACAGCGTAATCCTCCTGAACAATGTTCCCATTAAGTTCAAGGGTGTCAACCGTCATGACAGTAATCCTGTCACCGGTTATACCATCAGCAGAGAACAGGCCATCAAGGATTTATCCCTGATGAAGCAGCATAATATTAATGCCATTCGTACCAGCCACTATCCCAACGCTCCCTGGTTTACGGAGCTTACAGATGAGTATGGCTTCTATGTGATCGGTGAAACAGACTTAGAGTGCCATGGTGCCGTTGCCTTTTATTCCGGCTCCAGCGAAACCACCTATGGCGATATTGCCCAGAATCATATATCCGATGAGATTATCCTGGATCGTCAGCAGCACAATATCCATCGGGATAAGAACCACCCTTCCATTGTATTCTGGTCCCTTGGCAATGAAAGCGGCTGGGGCTATAGCTTTGAGAATGCAGGCCGCTGGATTAAGGAGTTTGACGACACCAGACTGCTTCATTATGAGGGAAGCCAGCATATTACCGGTGGATATCAGCCTGATCTGTCCATGCTGGATGTAAATAGCACCATGTATGATTCTCTGGAAGGCATCGAGAGATACTTTAGTAATCCTGCCAACACGAAACCATATGTACTCTGTGAGTTCTGCCATGCCATGGGCAACGGCCCCGGAGATCTTGAGGATTACATGCAGAAAATCTACGCAGAGCCTCGCTTTGTCGGCGGCTTTGTATGGGAATGGTGTGATCATGCCATCTACCTCGGAGAGGCTCCTGATGGCAGAAAGAAATATGCCTACGGCGGTGATTCCGGTGAATACCCTCATGACGGTAATTTCTGTGTGGATGGTCTGGTATATCCTGACCGTACCGTCAGCCCCAGCCTGATTGAGTATAAGAATGTTATCCGTCCTGTACGTGCTTCTCTGCTTTCCGCAGAGGAAGGCATTCTTCGTCTGGAGAATAAGCTGGACTTCACCAATCTGAAGGATTATCTCTATCTTACCTATGAGCTTCAGAATAATGGCCTTACCATTGCCCAGGGCGAGCTTAAGGAAGTGGATATTCCTGCCCACGGCACAAAGGAAATCAAGCTTGACTTGACCATACCCACAAAGGGAGTTACTTACCTTAAGGTGAATTATATCCAGAAGGTGGATCTGCCCTTCACAAAGGCCGGTCATTCCTTAGGTTTTGACCAGCTGTTAGTAAAAGAAGGCAGCTTTGAATACGATAAAGCCCCGGTAAGAAGCGGTGAGCTTAACGTGGAGGAAACAGAGAAGCTGCTATACATCAGAGGAAATGGCTTTACTTATATCTTCAATAAGATCAGTGGTCTCTTTGAAGAGCTCAGCAGAGAGAACAAGAAGTTGTTGGAGCTTCCTATGGAATTTAATCTATGGAGAGCCCCTACCGATAATGACAGAAATATCAAAAATGAATGGCAGAAGGCTGGCTATGACAGAACCACCGTCAGGGTTTATCAGGCTCTTGTATCTGAAAAGGCTGGTGAAGTAACCATTGATGTGAAGCTGGCGATTGCCGCAATCCAAAGAGAGCATATGGTGGATGCAGATATCACCTGGACCGTAAAAGCAGATGGCAGCATCTCCTGCCAGGGCAAGGCCCTTCGCAATACCAAGATGCCTTACCTGCCCCGCTTTGGTCTGCGTCTCTTCCTGCCTAAGTCCTTTGATCAGGTACAGTATTTTGGTTATGGTCCTTATGAAAGCTACCTGGATAAGCATCAAAGCTCCTATATCGGTTTATTCGAGCAGAAGGTAAGCGATATGTTTGAAGATTATATCTTCCCTCAGGAGAATTCCTCCCATTGCGCTTGCAGTTATCTCAAACTGAAGGCTTCTGATGCTTCAGCGACTCCTGCTCTTGTAATCACTGCTGACAAGAGCTTCGCCTTTAACGCGTCGGAATATACCCAAGAGGAGCTCACTAACAAGATGCACAATTATGAGCTGGAGAAATCACCTTATACCGTACTTTGCCTGGATTACAAGCAAAGTGGTATAGGCTCCAACAGCTGCGGACCTGCGCTTCTTCCTCAGTACCGCTTAGAAGAAGAGCATTTTGAGTTTGGATTCCATTTTGATTTTGTATAAGCCCTCATCCACAGGAAATAAGGTTCTATTATTTTATTGTTAGCGAATAACATAAGAATAAGCTCTTGTCGTGGCAGATCCTCGGATCTGTCACAACAGGAGCTTATTCAGCTTCAGGGCTGATTTATAGCAACATTAACACCTGGCAGCTAGCACTGGCTATTATATAATCGATAGTAGCCCTGGGGATAGCCACAAATAGGACAGATATCCGGAGCACATTCCCCGTTTAAGATATTTCCACAGCCCATACAAACCCATAATGCCGGATTAGGTTTGCAAAACTGTTGATTATCCTGTATATTCATCATCTGAACCTGCAGCATGGAGCTATGATTCAGCTTAATATTACCGATTCCGTTAAAGAGGGAGGCGATATCATGATAGCCTTCCTGATTGGCAATGCGGGCTGACGTGCGGTAAATGTCTCTGTCAGCATCTTCTTCATATCTTAAGGCCTCCTGCAAATTCACCAGGGTCGGCGTATTCTCTCCAAAGATGATTCTGCGCAAGCGCTCAGCTATAAAGCCATTATTTCCTGCAATGGTTTGAAAAATATTCTCAATCTCAATCAGAACCTCCTGCTCTGCAAATTTAGCAAATAGTTGAAATAAAGCAAGAGATCGTAATTCATAATCCAATGCTCTCTGTACATTTTGATAGGTTTGACTCTGCTGGAAGTCCATAGCTTCTCCTCATATCATACCTGGCTTGATAAAGAATATGAATTTTTCCTTTAAATTATGTGCTCCTAGCCTACAATAAAGAAACCAATTGCAGCGATCACATAAATCGTCATTAGCTTCAGCCCCTCCATCCAGTTGGATCTGCCTGCCTTAACCACCTGATTTGCAATCAATACACTGGAAGCAAACAGAAAGAGCTCCACCGGCTTGAAAATGATACTCATAGGAGTAAAGAACAAACTGATCAGGACAGAAACCGGTATAACAAATAAGGCAATCTGAAGACTTGAACCAACCGCTATCTCAATGGAGATATCAAGCTTATTCTTCATTGCCATAAGAATGGCAGTGGTATGTTCCGCTGCATTACCTACAACAGGAATCAAAATTATACCGATAAACATTGTAGGGATACCGGCAGCCTGTGTCATGGGCTCGATACTTCCCACCAAAAGCTCAGATTCTATGGCGATCAGCACAGTAGCGATAGCCAGGACAAAAATACTAAAGGAAAGACTCCACTTGGCATCTATATCCTCCGCATGCTCTACACCGTAGAGGTCCTTCTGGGTTCGGAAGGAGTAGATCATACCGATTACATAAATCGAAAGCAGAATAATACTTGTGATGCAGCTCAGGCTTTCATAATCCGAGACAATGAGCTCCTCCGGAGTATTCCAGGTGAATACTGCCGGCAATGTTAAGCCAATCACCGCAAACAGCAGCATGGTTGCTGTAAAGGTACCAAGCTGAGCATCATACTTCAACTCCTTATGCTTCAGACCTCCCACGAAAATACTGCAGCCCAGAACAAGAAGAATATTACCTAGGACGGAACCGGCAAGCGATGCCTTCACCACATCGAACAGCCCTGCCCTGATTGCAAAAAAGCTTATGATCAGTTCTGTTGCATTACCAAAGGTTGCGTTCAGAAATCCTCCAAGCTTAGGGCCTGAATAGGCTGCAATTACTTCTGTGGCTTCCCCCAGATATCCTGCCAGCGGTATAATCGAGGCACAGGTCAGAAAGAACATTATGGATGCATTCCATTTTAAGAAGAAGCCTGCAATAGAAAACGGAATGCATAGCAGTAAGATTTTTAAGTACTTCATCTGTAAGTCCCCTTAGGTTATAGATTTACGTTCAATTACCAGTATATTACTCAGCCATCAATTGTGCTAATCTTTACGCAACCCAGGGACATGCAAGGGTCCGGAAATAGGAAAAAAAGATTGCCACAAGAGCTGCACCCCTCCCCAAAGTCAAACTTTTCAGTCTTGACTGTAATGAGGAGATTTGCTAACCTGTGACAACCTTTTTCATTTATTATTTTTGTGTTTTATTTGCATCAGTAGAAGCCTTCTGCGAATGCCAGGAGATCTGCCTTAGAACTTCTTATATAACTCCTTCTTTGCACCACAGACAGGACATTGATCGGGGGCCTCATCCAGCACTGTATGACCGCATACAGGGCAAATATAAACAGATTTCAGTTCCATATCCTTGCCATCCTTAGCAAAATCCTTCGCCTGCGCAAAGAGCTCCGCATGCTGCTTCTCAGCCTCAAGAGCATAGTGGAAGCTTCTCTGGGCACCTGTCTCCCCCTGGAACTTAGCAGCATTTAAATATACTGGATACATTTGCTCCACCTCATGTAATTCACCGTTGATTCCGCCCTGAAGATTATCCACTGTCTTACCGTTGCCAAATACAGCGCCGGCGGCTACCGTGTAATCGTCATTGTCGCCGCCGATTTCACGGTAATGATTGTTGGCGTGAACGCTTTCTGCATAAGCGATAGCCTCAAAGAGCTTTGCAATATTAGGGAAGCCCTCCTTCTGTGCAATCTTGCCCCAGTAGAGATATCTCATATGAGCCATACTTTCTCCGCCATATGCGGAATGTAAGAACTCTGATGTCATAGGGTTTTTTACTGCCATTGTTCATTCCTCCTAAATAAATTCTTTGATTAATTTATGGATCAACTCCGGCTCTCTCTCTTGATCGATTAAAGGAACTCCGGATTGAAGCACAGGATTTTTCTGATGGAAGGTGGGTTTATCCTCCCGATATAAAACGCCAATGGGAATATGATCACCAAACTCCATGGCTTTAATTAATGCCCCTGCTTTATTCCCTACATCATAGGAGTCATCAAGCTCATATACCCTCTGATTATAGTAAGCAAAGGTATTGATCTTATTAAAGCTGACACAGGGCTGTAAGATATCAACGATGGCATAGCCCTCATATTCAATTGCCTGCTTCATGACGGATACCAGATGATCCTTACGCCCACTGAAGGCCCTTGCCACAAAGCCTGCTCCCCCGGCAATTGCAAGCAGTACAGGGTTAAGCGGGGTATTCTGATTGCCATTTACCTGGACCTCAGTCACCATTCCCTCACCGGAAGTTGGCGATGCCTGCCCCTTGGTCAGGCCATAGATCTGGTTGTCATGGACAAAGTGTGTGATATTCACATTACGCCGCAGGTTATGAAGGAAATGATTGCCGCCTTCTCCGTAGGAATCACCGTCACCGCTGTCAACGATGACTGTAAGCTTTTCATTGGCTATCTTGGCTGCGATTGCTGCAGGCAGAGCCCTTCCATGCAAGCCGCAGAAGTAATTGGCACTGATATATTGCGGCAGCTTGGCTGCCTGACCAATTCCAGCCACCATTAATACCTCATAAGGATCCTTTCCCAGCTCCTCAAGGGCTGTTCTTAGACTATCCAGAATGTTAAAGTTACCGCAGCCCGGACACCATGCAGTCTCATGAGTTGTGAATTTGCTTCCACTCATCTTGCTTCCCCCTTTCCCATCTGCCAGACAATCTCAGTGGCTGAGATCTGTCTTCCATCATACTTCAAAATGCTTCTGCTGCATACGATACCCGTTTGCTCACGAATAAGATCCGCTAATTGGCCGGTGGCATTTTGCTCAATATTGATGATCTCACTGGCATGGGGAGCATAGCGTAATAATTGCTTTTGAGGAAGGGGATAGATATCTCCGAAGATCAAGGCCCCATAGCGTCTATCTTTTACTCCATGCTCATTTAATATTTGGATTGCCTCCTTGATGGGGCCATCCATAGAACCCCACCCCACAAGCAGAACCTCAACTCCATCGCTTTCGGCTCCCTTGGGACCGACAAACTCCGGTTCCAGAAGTTCATTTTTAAGACCCTCCAACTTATGCAGGCGCTTGTTCATCATGCAGATACGGGTTTCGGAATCTTCAATAATTCTTCCATACTCATCATGTTCATCGCTGTCAGAGGTCACAAAATTCTTGGTCTTTCCCGGTACCAGGCGGGGGGATATACCATCCTCCGTATATCGATAACGCAGATATCCTCCCTCTCCGATCCCTTCCTCCGTGGGAGTTTTCAGTTCTGTTACTGCGGATAGATCATAAGGCTCCACCGTAGCATAGGAGTCTCCCAGAAACTGGTCACTAAGAAGTATCACCGGGATTTGGTATTTATATGCAAGCTGAAAAGCCCGTGCCGTCTGATAAAATGCATCCGTATGGTTTCGTAAGGCAATTACCATACGGGGAAATTCACCCTGAGAAGCAGAAATGACAAATTTAAGGTCACTCTGTTCTGTTCTTGTAGGTAATCCGGTTACCGGTCCGGGACGTTGGACATCCACAACTACCAGAGGGATTTCTGCCATTCCGGATAAGCCCAGCGCCTCTACCTTCAGTGAAAATCCCCCTCCGGAGGTTCCTGTCATGGCGGGTACTCCTGCAAAGGAAGCTCCAATGGCCATATTAATTGCCGCAATCTCATCTTCAGCCTGCTCCACTACAATCCCAGCCTCCCTGCTCCTTAAAGCAAGAAACTCCATGATGGTCGTTGAGGGTGACATAGGATAGGCACTATAGAATTTAAGCCCTGCTGCGATTGCGCCCAAACATAGAGCCTGGGTACCGGACAGAAGCAGCATATCCTTATTGAAAGGAGGGATGGCCGGGAAACGGGTCTGGGTCAGCTCATAGCCCCGCAACACTGCTTTTTGGTTTACTTCAAGATACTGTTCCTTTATGTAGTCCTTCAATACGCTATCAGCATCTTCGGGAACTCCCCCGAATAGCTTCAGAATCGTTCCGATTGCCACACTTCCTACCGCTCTGGGATTCCCAAGCTCCTTTGCGATGGCTGTCATAGGAATGGCGATCGTTCTGGGATCCTCCGATCTCCATCCGCTGTCACACAGGATAAATCCATCCTTTTTCAGCTCACCCTTGTGTAAGCGGATGGACTCTTCATTAAAGGCAATCAAACCATCCAGCTCATAGCTGTGGGAGGTTATCGGTTCCGTACTAATACGAAGCAGTGCAAAATTATGACCACCTCTCACCCGGGACATGAAATCCCTTGTGGAAAATACATAGTATCCCCGGTTTTTAAAGATTTTCTGAAGGATGGCGGCGGTAGTTTCAATTCCCTGACCGGCTGCCCCTCCAATTAAAAGATTATACATAGTATTCCCTCCTTGCCTTCTTACAATAATAGTAACTATTACTAGTATAGTAGCTATATCCAATTATTTCAAGTAGAAAATCCTATTATTTGGTAAATTATTTTACCTGTAACATATATTAAATTAGAATAATTACAGGGAGCTCCTTTCTCATGAATAATACTTCTCCAATATATTCCCCAGGAAAAAATATCATTACTGTTAACGGAAGCGGTCAGGTTAATGTTGTACCAGATACTGCGGTCCTTCGTCTTGGCGTTCAGACCAACGGCCTTCAACTGGAAGAAATTCAGGCAGAGAATGCATATCGCAGTACTGCTGTTCTTCAGGCAATAAAGCAACTGGGAGTGACCGATATCACCACCTTTCAATATATGATTAATCGGTTATTTGATTATCAGGATGGGAAGCAGATTGATGCAGGTTACGCAGTGCGTAATATTTTTGAGATAAGAACAGGTGACATTGCAAAGGTTGGTACGATTATCGATACCGCCGTAAGTAACGGTGCCAATGTAGTAGATTTTATTAACTTTGAAGTGTCTGATCGAAGCGGCTATTACCTGCTGGCTCTCAACCAGGCTGTGGCAGATGCCTATGAGAAGGCTAGATCGGTTACTGAAGGGATCGGAGTCGGTTTTAATCCCCTTCCTGTCAGTATTACAGAAAACAGCCAGGGGCCTATCCCTTTTCGTGCCATAAGCTATCGGGAAGGACTCTCCACCCCGATCGAAGCAAGTAATATTCAGATAGATGCGAGTGTTGTAGTCGTATTTCAGATCGGAAACATTGGAAACTGAGATGCTGGCCTTTCTAAGGTCTTAAAAAAGTAAAGTAAGGAATATTCCTGATCAGGCCGAATAGAAAAGTCAGCCCTAAAATCATGCCTAACAGATATTTATGATAGGATTTATAGGGATAAGGTTCACCCTTCCTTAGGAGGTACTCATAATGCCTGACATAAGCAAATATTCCATAGGGAAGAAGAAGGAATGCAAGTCCGTTGCTTTGAATTGCTGCAGGAAGGTCCAGGCGGCTGATGGCTAAGAACATTCTTGTTATGCCGCACCCAGGGCAAAGCAAGCCGGTAACAAGTCGAAAGAGGCATGGAATACCCATATGTGTTAATCGGTACCATACAAGATATATGATACCGATTAGCATAATGATTATATTTGTTTTGATTAACTTTCTG